>PKQU01000243.1 GCA_017577925.1 Bacillota bacterium | reverse complement strand
CGGTGGCCGTGGTGGGGTGCGGGCCCATCGGCATCATGGCCGTGGCCGTGGCGCGAGCGGCTGGCGCGGCGAAGGTGCTCGCCGTTGATGTCAATCCGTACCGCCTCGAGTTGGCCAAGGCGATGGGAGCCCACGTGCTGATTCACGCCGGCGAGGAGGACCCCGTGGCCCGCGCCCTTGAGGTGACCGGCGGCAACGGCGTCGAGGTCGTCTGCGAGATGTCGGGTCATCCGGCTGCTATCCGCCAGGGGCTTAAGATGCTGGCCAACGGCGGCCGCATCGCTATGCTCGGCCTGCCGACGCAGGACGTGCCCCTCGACATCACGAACGACATCGTCTTTAAAGGGGTCACCGTTCAGGGGATCACCGGGCGGCGGATGTACGAGACATGGCAGCAGACATCCGGCCTGCTTGCTTCAGGCCAGGTGAACCTGGAGCCGCTCATTACCCACCGCTTTCCGCTCGAACGGTTTGCTGAGGCCTTTGAATTGATGAAGAGCGGGCGGTGCGGCAAGATCGTGCTCATCCCGTAAATGCGCGCCGGAGCACCGGCCGCGGGTGTCGCGGATGCCGCGGCAGGGTGTTCAGGCGCTGGCCTGATTACGCGCAAAGGGGGAATTGGATGAAGGGCTTGGCCCATCTCCGTGAGGAACTGGAACAGCTCAAAGCCCAGGGGATCTTTCGTCCGCTGACGGAAATCGCGTCGGCCCAGGGCGCGCGGGTGGTCATCCGTGGGAAAGAGGTGATCCAGCTCGCCTCCAACAACTACCTGGGGCTGACCACCCATCCCAAGCTGAAGGAAGCAGCCCTTAAAGCCGTCGAGCGTTTCGGGGCGGGGACCGGCTCGGTGCGCACCATCGCCGGGACGTTCACGATGCACGAGGAACTGGAGAAGAAGCTGGCCGAATTCAAGCACACCGAGGCGGCCCTGGTATTCCAATCGGGCTTCACGGCCAATGTTGGCGTCCTCTCGTCCATCCTCGACGAGCGCGACGTTGTCATTTCCGACGCCCTTAACCACGCCTCGATCATCGACGGCATCCGCCTGACCAAGGCGGCGCGGCGCATCTACCGCCATAACGACCTGGACGACCTGGAGGCGGCGCTGAAGGAGACGCAGCAGTACCGCACGCGCCTCATCGTCACCGACGGCGTGTTCAGCATGGACGGTGACATCGCTCCGCTGCCGCAGATCGTGGAGCTGGCGGAACGCTACGATGCCCTCGTCATGGTCGACGATGCCCACGCCAGCGGGGTGCTCGGGAAAAACGGCCGCGGTACGGTAGACCACTTCGGCCTGCACGGCCGCGTGCACATCCAGGTGGGCACGCTGTCGAAGGCCATCGGTGTTCTCGGCGGCTACGTCGCCGGCTCCGAGGTGCTGCGCGACTACCTGATCCACCGTGCGCGTCCGTTCCTGTTCAGCACATCCCATCCGCCGGCGGTCACGGCGGCCTGCCTCGCTGCCATCGAGGTGCTTCTCACCGAGCCGGAGCGCATCGAGCGGCTGTGGGAGAACACGCGTTTCTTCAAGGACGGGCTGAAGAAGCTCGGTTTCGATACGGGCAACAGCGAAACGCCGATCACGCCGGTTATCGTCGGCGACGGGGCGCTGGCAATGAAGCTGTCCGACAAGCTCTTCGAGTACGGCGTTTATGCCCAGGGCATCGTCTACCCCACGGTACCGAAGGACAAGGCGCGCGTGCGCACCATCGTCACCGCCGTGCACACGAGGGAGGACCTCGAAGCCGCCCTCCACGCCTTCGAGAAGGCGGGGAAAGAGCTGGGGATCATCTAAGCGGAATAACGGAACAACGAGCGGGCAGCCGAAGCGGCTGCCCGTATGTTTTTCTTTGCGTTGCGTTTGTCCGCGAACCAGTGGAGCGAGGGGGAGGCCTTTCCGTTCAATTTCGCGATCCCAATGGCATCTTTCTCGAACTGTTTACCGGAACGTTGGCGGAACGGATGAAGGTTTGGATATGAGCGGAACTGTGGAAGAAGGGCGGGAGGCAGATGAAGCCTCTCGTTTTTATGTGCGGGGGAGAGGTGTCCGCATCAAGGAGACACGTTTTCTTTTTCCTCCCTCAAGCAAAAAGCTATTTTCTTCGTTTTGCTCACCCATTCGCACGTTTACTCCCTCGGCGAAATCAGAATTATTTCCTATTTGTTGATTATAAGTTGAATATTGGTTTGAGGGGTGCTG
>PKQU01000242.1 GCA_017577925.1 Bacillota bacterium | reverse complement strand
CGGTTGCTCATTGGATCTCGCCAGAAAAAGGGGGAACCATCATGAGGGAACGATGGCGCGTCGGCACCCTTTCCCTGGGCCTTTCGTTCGTGGCCGTGGGCATCCTCATCCTGTTTGCGCAGGTTGCGGAAAAGGATATCGTGCGGGTCTTCCAACTCTGGTGGCCCCTCATCTTCGTCTTGCTCGGGCTGGAGATCCTGGGGTATCTGTTTCTTTCCAAACACGGGCAGCCCGTGATCCGCTACGATCTCTTCAGCTTGTTCCTGGTGGGGATCATCGGTTTCGCGGGCACGATCCTGCTGCTTTTCGCCTCCACGGGATTGTTGGAGGAAATCCGGCAAGCCGTCACCCTGGTGGAGGTCAGCCGAGACGTCACACCCTTACAGAAAGACATTCCCGCTGGCGTTTCCCGGATCGTCCTGCTCAATCCCGAACACAATGCCATCCGCCTGGAAAAAGGCAAAACGAACGAGCTGCACCTCTTCGGAACCTGCACCACGCAGACGTTGCCGGAGGAAGCGACCGCCCCCGTGCGTGCAGAGGAAATCGTCTCCGTCCGAACCGTTGGCGACACGATGTACGTCACCATCCGAAGGCCTCCGGAAAAACAGGGAATTGTCCATCGCGCTTCCTTTTTGCGCATGACCGTTGTGGTTCCCCAGCAGGTGAACGTGGAAGTGGATCCCCCCCTCGGCACCTAGAACGAAACCGAAAATCGCCGGTGAGGCGGGAAACCCTCGCCGGCACGAAAAGAGCCCCCGGCTGCCGGCATGGACCGCTCCGGGGGCTCGCGCCGTTGTCACCCCAACGGGTCAAACGGAAATGCGAAAGAAGGCATATCGGCATTGGGGCGTCCAGGCGTAGGAATCGCGATAATCCCAGTAGCGACGGCGGCTGTTCGTCGTGTGGGCATTGACGAGGGGCATCCCCTGCCTATCTTTGGCCACGACGATCGTCGTGTGGTTCCAGCGCCCGTCGCCCTCGAAGTCGTAACAGATGACGTCGCCGGGCAAAAGCTCCCGCGGCGTCTCCACGGCGATGCCGCGCAGGCCGCGGTGGCCGATGGGCAAATACCAGCGCAAGCTGTGGGACACGGCCCAGCTGTAACTCCACAGGTGCGCGCCGGTCCAGCGGTACCACCAGCCGGTGGCGCGGTTTCCCGTGTCGTGCATCGGCGCGCCGCCGGCCAGAAGGCACTGGGAGATGAAATTGGTGCAATCGTCGGCAAAACGGCGAAAGCGCGGGTTGTAGCCGTTCCACCACCGCTCGGCGTAGGCCACGGCCGCCGCGCGGTCGTACGTGGGCACGGAACGGCGCACCAGCGCCACAGGTGCCGCCATGGCACTGTCGTCCACGGCATGCACCGCACCGGGCGCGGGAGGGGCTCCTGCCCGCATCGTAGGCCTTCCGCGTCCCTCGATGTCCACCGCCTCATCGCGAACCACAACCCACCGCCTGCCCAGGCGGGCCAGGCGTACCGCTCGTTCCTCCACACCCTCCTCGACCCATTCCTCTCGCCCAGCCCGCCACACCAGCCGGCGAAGCAGGCGCGCCGTCACCGCCACCGTTTGCCCGGCTCCAGGGTGCACGCGCACCTGTACCGGCCATTCCCCACCGGCAACCGGCGCCAAATCCCGCTCCCGTCGCTGGGCGGCGATCCGCTCCCATCGCGCCTGCTCGCGCCGCCACACGATCGGATCCGCGTACAGCGGCTCAAGCGCGGCGCCCGAACCCGTCTGCCACGCCGCCGCGCGCGCCTGCACATAGGCATTCCACGCCTCTGCCCACCGCCTCATAACGGCCCTCCCTTTTCCCAAGCGCTCTGTTCAGCGACCCTCGGGATCAGCCTATGCAGAGGGGAGAGGCGCCGGAACCGTGTGGCAGCGGAAGCGCCCGGTTCGCTGCGGGCGTTTCTCGAAAGCCGGACGCAACCGGTTATTGGAACTCAATCGGGATGCGCCGGCCGCGGTCGGTTTTGGCTTTGGGCAGGCGAATCTCCAAAATGCCGTTCTTGTACGTGGCGCGGATATTTTCCTCCTGCACCGGCGCGGGCAAGGGGAGGGTACGGCTGAACCGGCCGTAAAACCGCTCTTGGCGGTACAGGTTGCGGTCCTCGGCCGTTTCGGTGTGGCGCCGGATCACTCCGGCGATGGTCAGCTGGTTGTTGTCCACCGTGATGGAGACATCGTCCTGCTGCGCCAGGCC
>PKQU01000241.1 GCA_017577925.1 Bacillota bacterium | reverse complement strand
GGTTCGCGCACCCGGTTCAGCGCATCGATCACCGCCGGCGCGGCGATGCCGTAGCCGATGCGGAATCCGGCCAGGCCGTAAATTTTCGAGAAGGTGCGCAGGAGGATCAGGTTCTCGTGTTCGCGCAGGAGCGCGAGGGAACGGGGAAAACGCGGGTCGGTGACGTACTCGACATAGGCCTCGTCAAGCACCACGAGCACGGTACGGGGCACGCGGGCCAAAAAGGCCACCAGCTCGTCGTGGGTCACGATGGTGCCCGTGGGGTTGTTCGGGTTGCAAACCCACACCACGCGCGTGTCCTCCGTGACGGCCTCGGCCATGGCATCGAGGTCGTGGCGCCCGTCCTTCAGGGGCACCTCGATCACGCAGGCGCCTTCGATCACGGCGTTCGTCTTGTATCGCGGGAACGTCGGGTGGGCCATCACCGTCGATGCCCCCGGCGCGAGGTAGGCCCGCGCGATCAGCTGGACGATTTCATCGGAGCCGTTCCCGAAGATGAGCGCCTCTTCGGCCACGCCGAAGTGCGCAGCCAGTGCGCGGCGCAGCGCAGTGGCCGCGCCGTCCGGGTACCGATTGGCCGACGAAAGCGCCCGGGTGACGGCTTCGTGCACCCGCGGCGAGCAGCCAAAGGGGTTCTCGTTGGAGGCGAGCTTGATCACCTCCGTCAGGCCATAGGCGCGCTTGATCTCCTCGATCGATCTCCCCGGCTGGTATACCGGCAGGTCGACAATGTGGGCTTTGGGCCGCACCGAGAAACCACCTCTGCCAATACGCAATTTTCTTTCTATCTTACTGCGAGGGGACAGAGAAGACAAATCGCATTTTCTGTTGATGAAAGCGCATTAATCAAGCAAATCCACGACAAAGCGGCGCACGGCGGCAAGGGCATCACTGCGGCGCACCGGGGAGGCCAGGTCGTCTTCCCGCTCCATGATGAGGCGTACCAGGGCACTGCCAACGATCACCCCGTCGGCAAAGGGGGCAAGGGACCGCACCTGTTCCCGGCGGTGCAGGCCGAACCCCACGGCCACCGGTACAGGCGAGGCGGCACGCACGTCGGCCAAGAAGGCGCACAGGTCGGGGTGCAGCGCATCCCGCTCCCCCGTCACGCCAAGGGAAGAGACGGCATACACAAACCCGGTGGCGGCGGCCACAATGCGGGCGATCCGCCGCCGGGATGTCGGGGCCACGAGGGGGACGAGGGCCACTTCCGCTTCGGCGGCAGCCGTGCGCAGCATGCCGGCTTCCTCGTGGGGCAGGTCGGGCACGATGAGCCCGTCGCCGCCGCTGGCCCGCAGCCGCTCGACAAAGGTCGCTTCCCCTTTTTGGAGCACGGTATTGGCGTAGGCAAGCAGGACCACAGGAAGGGTCAGCCCGGCGCGCCGCATCTGTTCAAGGAGCGCAAACACCCGGGCAACGGTCATGCCCCGTGCCAGGGCGGCCGCCGCCGCCGTCTGGATCACCGGGCCGTCGGCCAGCGGGTCGGAATAGGGCACGCCCAGTTCCAGCACATCGGCTCCCGCCTCCTGCAAGGCGAGGGCCAGCTCCACCGTAGCCTCGGGTGTGGGATAGCCGGCAACGAGAAAGGGAAGAAATGCCGGACGATCGCTACGGGCAAAGGCCTGCGCCAGCGGAGCCATCACAGATCGCCTCCCAGGTGGTGATGGATTGTCTCCACGTCCTTGTCCCCGCGGCCGGACAGGCAGACGAGGACGATGGCGTCCTTGTCCATTTCCCGCGCCCGCCGCACCGCCTCGGCCACCGCGTGGGCACTTTCCAGGGCGGGCAGGATCCCCTCGGTGCGCGCAAGGAGTCGCACAGCCTCGAGGGCTTCCTCGTCGGTTACCGCAACATACTCGGCCCGACCCGTTTCTTTCAGAAAGGCGTGCTCCGGCCCCACGCCCGGATAGTCGAGCCCGGCGGAGATGGAGTGGACCTCCTTCACGTTGCCGTCGTCGTCCTGGATCAGGTACGTGTACATGCCGTGCAACACGCCGGGGCGCCCTTTGGTAAGGGTGGCGGCATGCGCGCCGGTGTCGAGCCCCTTACCGGCCGCCTCCACCCCGACCAGCGCCACCCCGTCATCCTCCAGAAAGGCCGTGAAGATGCCCATGGCGTTGGATCCCCCGCCGACGCAGGCGACAACCAGGTCGGGGAGCCGGCCGGTCGCCTCACGCAGCTGCACCTTCGCCTCGTCCCCGATGATGCGCTG
>PKQU01000056.1 GCA_017577925.1 Bacillota bacterium | reverse complement strand
CGGGTTGACGAAGCACGGCTTGTGGAACAGCAGGTGACCGGGGTACGCCTGCCTCGATGGCCGCTTTTGAAGAACGAGGACGATCTCACTGAACGCCAAGCTGCCCAGCTTGCCGCCATTCGGAAGCATCACAAGAACGTGGCCCACTTTCACTGGGTCAAAGAGCAGCTGCGAGACGTCTACCGCGCCTCCAATCGAGACGAAGCCACAGCCATCCTGGACCGCGTGATCTTTGAGACCCAGTCGGCAAGCGATGCCGCGCTCCTGCAGTGGGGACGCACGCTCCGCCGCTGGCGCGAGGCGATTCTGGCCTACCACACCTGGCGTGTTTCAAACGGCTACACGGAGGGCGTTCACACCAAGATCAAGCTGCTCAAACGAATCAGCTACGGCTTCCGTAACCGCGAAATCTATGTGCGGAAGATGCTCCTCGCTTTTATGCCCTTGGCTTGGTTGACCTCCCATCCACAGTTATTGACTTAGAGCCATGAAGATATTGACAACTATTCACCGCCCAGGTATCATCGCGATAGATGATTGAACTGCACGTGCTTTTCTACGATTTTTCATTCGGGTGGACAACAACCCGAGCATGGCGGGGAAACGCCCTATAAAAGCCCCAAATGCGTAGTAAAGGTTTCCAAAGTGCTAAAAATTTGAGTAAACACACGTAACGGCTTTCGAAAGGGGCCAGAGTGGCCAGCAAGAATTCTTGGCTCTCTGGCTCCTTTGTTGATGGGGGTGAAAGGGATATGAGACGTTATCTCGTACTTGAAATCAAACGATCCATTCTCTCTTATCCATTCCTCATCGGCTTGTTGATCGCCATGGCCGGTATTGCGGCATGGACCCTTCCGAAATTGCAGTTTGCCAGCGAAATGGGAGCGCTTCGCCTGTTTCTCTGGCTACACGACGGATACATCTCCCTTCTTGCGCCGGTTATCGCAACGATTCCCTTCGCACAATCCTACGCGCTTGAACGAAACAGCGGGTTTTCAAGATTTGTGATGCAGCGACTCTCGCTGGCCCGCTATCAGACCGCAAAACTGGTGAGCAACGCGTTGGCAGGGGGGCTTGTTCTTGTAATTCCACTGGTGAGCGCCCTCATTTGGGTAACGGCGAAGTACCCCATGACCGTACCCGATCCGAACGGAAACCCCCCCTTTTTCCAAAACCTCGATCCCCCGGCTCCGCTCGTGCATATGGGGTTGCTCATTGGCCTGGCGTTTTTGTTTGGCGCCACCTACGCAACGGTCGGACTGGCAACCTCCGTACTGTTCCGCAACCCCTATTATGCCAACGTCATTCCCTTTGCCATTTATATCATCTTCGGCTTCCTCTTCGGCCTTTTTGGACTGGGGTATCTTGAACCCTCCGTTATGTGGCGACCCAGCAACAACACGTTCGCCACCCCGGCCACCGTTGCCCTGCAATACCTGGTCGTGTGGTCCATCAGCCTGTTTGTCTACATCCGATTTTTCCGGGCAAAGGAGGAGTAAGGTGAACCGTTCCGCGTATGCCCTGGCTCGCTTCTACGCCAAGCTCGCCCTACGGAATCCCGCCACGCTCTTTGCCATGGGCGGAGCAATCGGCTATACCGTACTCACAAGCATGGATGAAGCAACAAGGCTCCAACACAACGGGCTGCGATTGAACCTGCTGGAGGCGATGTTCCAGATCTTTGATAACCCGCTCTATACCACCTATGGATTGTTTGTCCCTTTTCTTGTCATCGTTTCTCCTTTGTTTTATTTCAAAGACATGGAGCGGCTCATTGCTTATCGCGCTTCCCAGCGATCCGATCTCTGGATCGCAAAGGTCTTGGCCATCGTGCAGATCACCATCGTTTTCCTCAGTACGGCGTTCCTCATCGCTCTGGCGATCACCGCGCTTCAGTACCCGGTGGCGTTTGAATGGAGCGACGCATATGCACAATTGGCCAAGTCCTCCACCAACCCGGCCGAAAGCCCGGGTTATCGCGTGGCCAATGCATACCTGTACCAAACCCACAACCCGTTGTCGGTGCTCGTTCTTCAAGTGCTGTTGTTCTTCGCAAGCTTTGTGCTCGTCGGTGTACTGAGTGCGGTGTTCGCGCAGATCTTTCAGCGACCAGCCGTCACCCTTATCCTTGTCGCAATGTATTGGATCATCGCCCAGACGCCTGCAGGAATCGTTCCCCCCGTCCTGACGTTTCTCTCGCCGCAGGCGCATCTGCTTTTGCAAACGCGCTCGTTTGCGTTCCCCTTTACCGTCTCGTTCCTGTACCTTGTCCCAACCCTTGTCTTGTCCTTCATGCTGGGGCAGATGAAAACCAACAGGGCCATTCTGGGGTGATGACGTGGCAACCGATTTGCTGAAACACCGCATCCTGTTGGGAGCCGTCTTGGGGCTTCAGCTTCTGACATGCTGGGTGCCGTATTTTCGTTTTTTCAGCCCTTCCCCCGTCCTCCAGGAAAGTTGGCTGTCCAGTGTGTCCACCGCTTTCAGCAGTGTGCTCGTCCTGTTTTGGACCTGGCTTATGGCCATCGGGCTTATCGGGGTCGGAGCCTACTGGAGTACCGAGGTAAACGACCGGTTCGCCCTCGAAGCATGGCGCCACGCTTCCTTCCAATCGTGGATCGGGCAAAAAATTCGGTTCGTCTTGCTTCTCAACGCGGTCGTATACGGGTTGACGCCTCTTCCTTTTCTGCTCGTCTCCTATCCCGGCGAGGGGGTTTCCGTTCTTTTGCTGACCGCCTTTCTTTTCCTGTACAGTACCCATTTATCGGTTCTCTTTCTCCTTGCAACGCTGCTGGGAGCAAAAACGGCTTACGCGTTTACCTGCACGCTGTCGTACCATGTGCTCAACCTGCTGCTGGATGGGGTGGGTTGGCCCAACACGCTCCAATACTTCCTGATCGGTGAACAGGCGGGGATTGCCTCCTTGGCCATTGTCACCGGGCTACTTGTTCTCATGATCGGGATGATGATCGGGAAAACAACCCCCACAACAATCACAAGACGAGGGAGTGAGTACCAGTGACATCCCCTTTTCTAAAAGTCGACGCGATTTCCCTCACCTTGAAAAACGAACCGATCCTGAAGAATGTCTCATTCGAAGCCTACCCCGGTGAGGTGGTCGGCATCGTCGGCCGCAATGGGTCGGGAAAAAGCATGCTGTTCAAGTGCATTGCCGGTCTGATCATTCCCCAACAAGGGGAAATCTGGGTGGGCAATTTTGCGGTGGTTCGCGAGAGACGTTTTCCCCCCAACCTCGGCGCGTTGATTGAAAAGCCCGGGTTTATCGGATCCCTTTCCGCGTACGAAAACCTCAAGATCCTCGCGTCGATTCAAGGAAAGATCGGCGACGCAGAAATTCGGGAAGCCTTGCGCATTGTCGGACTGGAACATGCCGCCCGGACGAAGGTTCGGAAGTTCTCCGTCGGGATGAAACAGCGCCTCGGGATTGCACAGGCGATCATGGAAAAACCCAACCTTCTGCTCCTGGATGAACCCACAAGCGGGCTGGATGCGGACGGCGTGGCCATGCTGCACGATCTCGTCAAGCGGCTGAAGGCGGAAGGCGTCACGATTCTGCTAACGAGCCACATCCGCGAAGACATTACGGCCTTGAGCGACCGCGTATTGGAGATGGAGAGCGGGGTACTGAAGGCGCTGGACCCCGCACCGATCTGAAGAAAACCTTTTGCGCAACATAAGCGGCTGACGACCGCGTTCCGTCGTCAGCCGCTTTTGGATTGGCATGCGTTATTTCACCAGCGCCGCCTCCAGCGCCGCCACCACCCGATCGCCCATAGCCTTCGTGCCGACGACGGGGTCGCCGGGCTCGGCCAGGTCGATGGTACGGACGCCCGACTCGAGGACGCGCTTGACCGCGTCCTCCACCGCCGCCGCGGCCGCCTCGTCGCCGAAGGTGTGGCGCAGCATGAGGGCAACCGAGAGGATCGCCGCCAGCGGGTTGGCCCGGTCCTCGCCGGCAATGTCCGGCGCCGAACCGTGTACCGGTTCGTACAGCCCGAACCGGCCATCGGCGAGACTGGCCGACGGCAGCATGCCGATGGACCCCGTCAGCACCGCGGCCTCGTCGCTAAGGATGTCGCCGAAGAGGTTTTCCGTCACCACCACGTCAAACCGGCGCGGGTTGAGGATGAGCTCCATGGCGAAGGCGTCGACGAGGAGGTGCTCCAGCTCGACATCCGGGTACTCCGCCGCCACCCGCGTGGCCACCTCCCGCCACAGGCGCGAGCTTTCCAGCACGTTGGCCTTGTCGACCGACGTAACCCGCTTCCGCCGCCCGCGGGCCAGCTCGAAGGCGCGCCGCACGACGCGCTCAATTTCCGACGTGCGGTACACCAGGGTGTCGACGGCCTCCTCCTCCCCCTCCGGCGTGCGCGTGCGGCGCTTTTCGCCAAAATAGAGGCCCCCCGTCAGCTCGCGCACGATGAGCACGTTGGCCCCCGCCAGGTAGGCGCTCTTTAGCGGGGAAGCCGGGAGCAGCGCGTCGAAGGGAGTTACGGGCCGAAGGTTGGCGTAGAGGCCGAGGGCCTTGCGCAGGCCGAGGAGGGCCGCCTCGGGCCGCTTGTCGGCAGGCAACGCGTCCCACTTTGGCCCGCCCACGGCGCCGAGGAAGACGGCGTCGCTCGCACGGCACAGGTTGAGCGTCTCGTCGGGCAAGGGACGGCCGACGGCGTCATAGGCCGCGCCCCCGATCAAGCCCTCGCGCACCTCCAGCACCACGCCGCGGTGCGCCGCCACCGCCTCGAGGACGCGCACCGCCTGCACCGTCACCTCGGGCCCAATGCCGTCGCCGGGAAGAACGGCAACGCGCCAGCGTTCAGCCACGAGACGTCACCTCCAACGCGTCGGCCTCCCGCACCGCACCACCGCGCCTCGCCACGATCCGGTTGAGGGCGTTCAGGTACGCCTTGGCGCTCGCCTCCAGCACGTCGGTGCTGACGCCGCGCCCTTGCACGGTCACGTCCCCCTGGCGCAGGCGGACGAACACTTCGCCGAGGGCGTCGGCTCCGTCGGTCACCGAGGCAATCTTGTAGTCGACCAGCTCCACCGCCTCCCCCGTGGCCCGGTGCAAGGCTTTGTAAATCGCGTCCACCGACCCGTTTCCACAAGCCGCCTCTTCCCGCATCTCGCCGTTTGCCGTTCGCACGCGCACGGTAGCCGTGGGCACAAAGGCGCTGCCGTAGGTCAGCTGCAGGCCATCGAGTACAAAATGTTCCGGTGGGTGGGCCAGGCGCTGCTCGACGAGGGCAAGAATATCATCGTCGGTCACCTGCTTCTTGCGGTCGCACAATTCCTTGAACTGCCGGAACACCGCGTCGAGCTGCTCCCCCTCCAGGTTGTACCCCAGCGCGCGAAGGTGCTCGCGGAAGGCATGGCGTCCGGAATGCTTGCCAAGCACGAGGCGGTTGGATGCCAAGCCCACCGTCTCGGGACGGATGATCTCGTAGGTGCTGGCCTCCTTCAGGACGCCGTCCTGGTGGATCCCCGACTCGTGGGCGAAGGCGTTGGCCCCAACAATGGCCTTGTTCGGCGGCACGATCATTCCCGTCAGGCGGCTGACGAGGCGGCTGGTGCGGGCAATCTCCGTCAGCCTCAGCCCGGTGGTCGCCTGGTAGACCCCCTTGCGCGTCTCCAGGGCCAGCGCCACCTCCTCGATGGCCACGTTGCCGGCCCGCTCGCCGATGCCGTTGATCGTCCCCTCAAACTGGTCGGCCCCGTTTTGGATCGCCGCCAGGGTGTTGGCCGTGGCCAGGCCGAGGTCGTCGTGGCAGTGGGCCGACAGCCGCACCTTCTCGATTCCCGGTACCTTTTCACGCAACAGGCGGAACAGGTAGCCGTACTCCTCGGGCGTCAGGTAGCCGACGGTGTCGGGGATGTTGATGGTCGTGGCCCCGGCGCGCACCGCCACGGTGACCACCTCGACGAGGAAGTCGTGCTCGGTGCGCCCGGCATCTTCGGGAGAAAACTCCACCTCCGGAAACTTGGCCGCCGCGTAGCGCACCATCGCCTCGACGCGCGCGAGGACCTCCTCCTTGCTCATGCGCAGCTTGTATTGGCGGTGAATGGGCGAGGTGGCCAGGAAGGTGTGCAGGCAGGGCTGGGCGGCGCCGCGCAGCGCCTCCCACGCGGCGTCGATGTCGGCCTCCACCGCCCGCGCCAGGCTGACCACACGGGCGTCCTTGATCCGCTCAGCCACCGCCCTCACCGCGGCGAAATCGCCTGGAGACGAGGCGGCAAACCCCGCTTCGATCAGGTCAACCCCCAGCCGCTCGAGCTGCAGGGCGATTTCTACCTTCTCCTCGATGCTCAAGTTGACGCCCGGCGACTGCTCGCCGTCGCGCAGCGTGGTGTCGAATACCAGGATCTTGCGCATCCGCCCAACCTCCTTGCATGTCGTATGCTGGCCACGCCATGGTGCGCGCCCGCCGCGCCGCGACGGGCGCGGGATCCTCCGGCGCTTACCGGCTCACCGGCACGTCTTCCCGCTTCTTCTGCCACGCCATGAGTGCCCGCAGCCGCGCACCCACCTGCTCGATGGGGTGTTCGGCTTCCTGGCGCCGGCGGGCGTTCATGTACGGCCGGCCCGTCTGGTTCTCCAGGATCCACGTACGGGCAAAGGTACCGTTCTGGATTTCGGCGAGGACCTTCTTCATCTCGCGGCGCACCTCGTCGCCGATGATCCGCTTGCCGATGAGGTAGTCGCCGAACTCGGCCGTGTCGCTGATGGAGTGGCGCATGTTGGCCAGCCCGCCCTCGTACATCAGGTCGACGATCAGTTTGAGCTCGTGCAGGCATTCAAAGTAGGCGATTTCCGGCTGGTAGCCGGCTTCGACGAGGGTCTCGAACCCGGCCTGGATGAGCGCGGTGACGCCGCCGCACAGCACCACCTGCTCGCCGAAAAGGTCGGTCTCCGTCTCTTCGCGGAAGGTCGTCTCGATCACCCCAGCCCGCGTGCTGCCGATGCCGCTGGCATAGGCCAGTCCCAGCGCCTTGGCATGGCCCGTGGCGTCCTGATGCACGGCGAGGAGGGCCGGCACGCCAAAACCTTCCGTAAAGACGCGGCGCACGAGGTGGCCCGGCCCCTTGGGCGCCACCATCACCACGTCAACATTCTCGGGCGGGACGATCTGTCCGAAGTGGATGTTGAACCCGTGGGAAAAGAACAGGGCTTTACCGGCGGTGAGGTGGGGCGCAATTTGCGAGCGATACACCTCCGGCTGCTTCTCGTCAGGCAGGAGGAGCTGGATCACGTCAGCCCGCGCCGCCGCCTCGTCCGGCGTGTACACGGCAAAGCCGTCCCGCTCGGCCTGCTCCCACGACTTGCCGGGCCGCACGCCGATGATCACCGAAAACCCGCTGTCGCGCAGGTTCTGCGCTTGGGCATGTCCCTGGCTTCCATAGCCGATGACGGCAATCGTTTTCCCTTCCAGAACGGAACGGTTGACATCCTTTTCGTAATACAGCGTCGCCATGCGCACGTCTCCTCCTCTTCTGGATTCGGGAAATCAATATAGGTAGAAACGCCTTGCTCCTCGGGGGATTCCCCCGGCGACCTCACCCATGAACGGCCTGCTTGACCGAACCGCGCATCATCGCCGTCACGCCGGTACGCGTCAGCTCCTTGATGCCGTAGGGGCGCAACAGCTCGATCAGCGCATCGATCTTCTCCGGATCCCCCGTCACCTGAACGATGAGCGACTGGGGCCCCACGTCCACCACCGACGCGCGAAACGGCTCGACGATTCCCTGGATTTCCGTCCGCACCGCCGGCGTGGCGCCGACCTTGATGAGGGCCAGCTCCCGCTCGACCATCGGGAACTCGCTGACACGCTGCACCTTGATGACGTCGATCAGCTTGTGCAGCTGCTTGCTGATCTGCTCCACCACCCGTTCGTCACCGCGGGTGACGATCACCATGCGCGAAAGCCCCGGCTCCTCACAAGGCCCCACGGTGATCGACTCGATGTTGAACCCGCGCTGCCCGAACAGGTTGGCCACCCGCGCCAGCACGCCCGGCTGGTCGTTGACGAGGATCGCAAGGGTGTGCCGCTGCTCATCGCGTCGCATCAGGCCTCATCTCCCAGCACCATTTCGTCCAATCGCTTGCCCGGCGCCACCATCGGGTAGACGTTTTCCTCCGGCTCGACGACGCAATCGACGACCACCGGCTCGTCGACCTCCAGCGCCTCCTGCAGCACGGCCCGCGCCGCTTCCGGCGTCTCGACCCGCAGTCCGCGCAGCCCGTAGGCTTCGGCCAGCTTGACATAGTCGGGGCTCACAGACAGATCCACCTCGCAGTAGCGCTTCTGGTAGAACAGCTCCTGCCACTGGCGGACCATGCCGAGGAAGCGGTTGTTGATGATGACCACCTTGACCGGGATGTTGTACTGCTTCACCACGGCCAGCTCCTGCATGGTCATCTGGAATCCGCCGTCGCCGACCACGGCAATCACCGGCTTGTCGGGGCACCCCAACTTCGCGCCAATCGCTGCTGGCAAGCCGAAACCCATGGCCCCCAGGCCACCCGACGACACCAGGGAGCGCGGTCGCTTGAAGCGGTAGAACTGGGCCACCCACATCTGGTGCTGGCCCACGTCGGTGGTGATGATCGCCTCGCCGCCGGTCAGCTCGTCGAGGAGTTCGATGACATACTGCGGCTTCAGGCGGCCGTTGGTCGTCCGGTAGCGCAGCGGATACGCCCGCTTCCACGCGTCCAGCTGGGCAATCCACGCCGCCGAGTCGGCCGGGGTAAGACCCTCCAGCGCCACGGCAAGGGTACGCTTGACATCGCCGACAATGGGGATGTACGTGTCGACGTTCTTGCCGATTTCCGCCGGGTCGATGTCGATGTGCACAATCTTGGCGTGCGGGGCGAAGGCGTCGAGCCGCCCCATCGTGACGCGGTCATCGAAGCGGGCACCGATCCCGATCAGAAGGTCGCACTGGCAGATGGCCATGTTGGCCGCGTATGTCCCGTGCATCCCCGGCATGCCCAGATGAAGCGGATGACCGCTGGGAAAGCCGCCGATCCCCATGAACGTGGTGATGACGGGGATGCGCGCCGTTTCGGCAAAGCGGATGAGCTCCTCATGGGCGCCGGATGCGATCACCCCACCGCCGGCGAGAATGACCGGCTTTTTCGCCCCTTTGATCGCTTGCCGGAGCCGCTCCACCTGCAACGGGTGGGGATCGACAGTGGGCTGGTAACCGCGCAGGTTTACGTCTTCGGGATAGGTAAAGGGCGCCTTCGCCTCCGACACGTCTTTGGGAATGTCGATCAGCACCGGCCCCGGTCGCCCCGTCGTGGCGATGTGGAAGGCCTCCTTCACGATGCGCGGCAGGTCGCGTACGTCGCGGACGAAGTAGTTGTGTTTCGTGATCGGCATGGTGATGCCGACGATGTTCGCTTCCTGAAACGCGTCGGTGCCGATCAGCTGCTGCTTGACGTTGCCGGTGATGGCGATGAGCGGGACGGAATCCATCTGCGCCGTGGCGATGCCCGTCACCAGGTTGGTCGCTCCGGGCCCGGAGGTGGCAATCACCACGCCGGGTTTCCCCGTGGCCCGGGCGTAGCCGTCGGCGGCATGCACGGCACCCTGCTCATGGCGGGTCAGCACGTGGCGAATGGCCACATCGTACAGCGTGTCGTAAATGGGCAGCACGGCGCCGCCCGGATAGCCAAACAAGACCTCAACGCCCTCCAGGATCAGGCAGCGGAAAAGAATTTCCGCTCCGGTCATTTCGCGCCCCACATCTTCCTGTACGCGTTCCAGTATGAACGTTTCAGCCGTCGCCGCTTTGCTGGTCATCCCCCACTCCTCCTCTCTCGATCGCACAAGGTCATCCTCAAAAATGAAAGCCCTTTCACCCCGCCTCCCCGACGGGAGGTGCTGGGGCGAAAGGACTTCGCGGTACCACCCAACTTCGCCACGGTCTCGCGACACGTGGCCTCAGCGGGTATGCGACGCATACCCCGGCCCGTAACGGGGGCCTCCGTCATTCCCTACTGACGGCAGGATGCCTTGCCTGTTCGTGCGCGGCTCGGTCCCGCCGCGTTCAGGAATACGGCTCCAAGGAGAGCACGCCGCAGACGGTACCCGCCCGGCTTCCAGCCGCAGGCCGGGCTCTCTGGAGGGTCGCGTTCCACGGCGTATGGCCTTTTCCTCGCCTTTCCCCTTGTGATTTTGTTCCGAATGATCAGTATTGGAATGCAATGACATTCACTCGGAACAGTCGGAATATTGGTGTGAGATGTTAGTTGGTATTATAACCGCCTCCCCGGTACGTGTCAACGGCCAAACGGCTCTACGCTAAAAAGTGTGGGTTCTAAGAGGAAAAGGCGGTCGACGAGCCAAGGGATAGTTAAGCACACCACATCCCGAAGGAGGCTCGCGACCGCCTATGAACAAGCTTACCGCAGAAATGTT
>PKQU01000240.1 GCA_017577925.1 Bacillota bacterium | reverse complement strand
AAAAAAACAAGGGTTGAGACGTTTCCGGTCTCAACCCCAAGGTCCAGACGGCCGTTACTGGAGCCGCCGCTCACGTTTGTCCCTGTCCTTGTATCCCTCGATGACGCGGAAGGGGATGTCGGAGCGGGAGCGGCGCTTCCAGCGAAGCGGCCGTTCCCGCCCTTTCTCCTTGCGCTGCGGGCGGGATCGTCGTCCCGCCTGCCGCGCGCGTGTTTGCGAGCGGGTCAGCAGCCACCCCACGAGGACCAGGGCCACGAGCGTGCCGAAGACAGCTAGCGGGCGGGACAGGAACGTCACGGCAAAGCCGATGGCGGCGAGGATGCCGATGAACAGGACGAGCGCCTGGGGTTTTGCGGCCACTTCGTTCACCTCGCTTGACAAACTCCGGCCGGTTGACCTTTGGCCTGCTCCAGTTCGCGCATGCGCAGAAACGCGGCGATGGCCACCTCCACTTGCTCGTCGTCGGGCTCGCGCGTGGTCAGCTTCTGCAACCACAGTCCGGGATAGCCGAGGTATCGCAGAACCGGCACGTTCCGCCAACGGTTGGTCAGCTGCAGCACTTCAAAGGAGATTCCGATGACGGCGGGGAGCAGCGCGATGCGAAGCACAACGCGTTCCCACACGGTTTCCCACGGAAAGAAGGAATAGACGGCCACGCCGACCAAAATGGTAAAGAGGACAAAACTGCTCCCGCAGCGGTAGTGAAGGGTCGAAAATTGTTGAACATTTCGGACGGTTAACGGGGCTCCGGCCTCATAGGCGTTGATCACCTTGTGTTCGGCGCCGTGGTACTGAAAGAGGCGTTTCACCATCGGGGTCTGGCCGATGGCCGCCAAGTACCCGAGCAGGAGCAGCAACTTCAGCGTGCCTTCCAGCAGGTTGTTGAGGAGCCGGTTTTCCACCCAGGGGTCGAACAGCACCCCGGCCAGGAAGGCGGGAATGGCGGTAAAGAGCACTTTTCCGGCAAAGAACGCCAGCACACCGGATACGGCCACCCCGAGGATTAGGGTGAGCCGCGACGGTTCGCTTCGGGAAGCATCCTCCCCGTCCTCGTCGGCGCTGTACCGCTCGGCCGCGAATTGAAGGTGTTTGACGCCGTTTGCCGCTGCATCGACGAGGGCGATGATCCCGCGGAGGAAGGGAATGCGGCGCAAACGTTGCCACGTCGGATGGGTCGACAGGAAGACCTCAAAGGTTTCGATCCGGCGATCCCTGCGCCGAATGGCGGTGACGGCAACCTGAGGGCCGCGAAACATGACGCCTTCGATAACGGCTTGGCCACCGTATGTGGCGTACGATTCCCGACGCACGCGCCCCACCTTCCCACATTTGGATTTTGTTTTCATTGTATCATGAAGCCCAGCCGGATGCCACCGTGATGCGCGGTCGGGGTAAGCCCGTGGCCGGCCGGTCATACTACCCCTATGGAAAAACTGCACACGGAAACTCGTTCCGGCAAGGAGAGGATACCGCATGGACGACCGACGACGGCTTGGAATGCCGGCCGAGCAGCAAGAGGACCAGCGGGTGCGCGCCGAGGGGCGTTGGGGAACGGCTGTGACGGTGGGCATCGCCGGGGGGCTGTTCTTTAGCACCCTTCACTACCTGGCGTACTTGTTACGGTTTACCTCGGTTTCGCCCGCACTGTGGATCGAGTGGGGGATGGGAAAGCCCTTTGGTCGCACGGCGGCCGGGCTGCTCTTGAGTATCGCCGTCTGGACGGTGCTGTCGGTGGCCGTGGCCGTTTTGTACGACCGGGTGGCCGGCGAGCGCCTCAACCCGATTGGCGGCGGCGTGACGCTGGGGGTGGTGCTGTGGGTGCTCTTGTTTATCGGCGGCCCCATGCTCGGGTTCGTGCCGGACGTCCGCCAGCTGGATATCGACACGTTGAGCACGGAGCTGGCACTGTTCCTCGTCTACGGGCTGTTTGTCGGGCATTCACTGTCCGACCGCTTTCGCGCCGAGCGAACCGCATCGTGACGTTTCCGGCTTCCGGTGCCCCGGGGCGGTTGCGTAAGCCGCCCGCTGTTCAGGATGTTCGGCCTGTGATACAATGCTAGCGGATTCCGTAAAAACCCATGGGATGGAGAGAAACGGCATGTACCGCATCTTGGTCCTCCATGGCCCCAACCTGAACTTGTTGGGGGTTCGGGAACCGCAGCATTACGGGCGGGAAACCTTGGCTGAGGTCAACGCGCGCATCGAGCGGGCCGCGGCGGAGCTGGGCGTATC
>PKQU01000055.1 GCA_017577925.1 Bacillota bacterium | reverse complement strand
CGACGAGGTTGTCCGCCTCCACGCGCACGCCGTAGCGCACGCCGTCGTAGCGCGCCAGATTGGACGACGCCTCCGACGGGGCGATCAGGTAGTAGCAGGCCACGGCATAGTCGCTGTGCGGCAGGGAGACCTCCTCCCATTCGGCACCCAGCGAGGCGAACACCTTCAGCGCCTCAAGCACCCGCTGGCGCACGCCCTCGTCGATGCCGTCGCCGAGGTACTCCTTGGGCACGGCAATTTTCAGGCCCTTCACGTCGCCGGTGAGGGCCGCCGTGTAATCCGGCACCTCAACGTTGGCCGAAGTGGAATCCTGCGGGTCGTGTCCAGCGATAGCCTGGAGCACGTAGGCAGCATCGGCCACGGTACGCGTGAGGGGGCCAATCTGGTCGAGGGAGGAGGCAAAGGCCACAAGCCCAAAGCGGGAAACGCGACCGTACGTGGGCTTGAGCCCTACGACACCGCAGAAAGCCGCCGGCTGGCGGATGGAGCCGCCGGTGTCGGAACCGAGGGCAAAAACAACCTCCCCGGCCGCCACCGCTGCCGCCGACCCGCCGCTCGAACCACCGGGCACGCGTTCGAGGTCCCACGGATTGCGCGTGGGGAAGAAGGCGGAGTTCTCCGTCGACGACCCCATGGCAAACTCGTCCATATTCGTCTTGCCGACCATTACCGCATCGGCGGCGTCGAGCTTGTCCATCACCGTGGCATTGTAGATCGGCTCGTAGTTGGCCAGGATCTTCGACGCACAGGTCGTGCGCACGCCCCTCGTGACGATGTTGTCCTTGATGCCCGCCGGAATGCCGTACAAGAGCCCCATCGCCTCTCCGGCGGCCAGGCGACGGTCGAGCTCGTCGGCTTTCTTTAACGCCCCCTCCTCGTCCAACGTGAGGAAGGCCTTAACCTTCTCATCCACGTCGCGAATCCGGGTAAGCGATGCTTCCACCAGCTCGCGGACGGAAAATTCCTTTTTGCGCAGGCCGTTGTGGATCTCCTGAATCGGTTTCTCCAACAGCGACACGCCGTATCCCCCTTTCCACCACCACTGCCTTGTCCGGCTTCACCGCTGCCTCTCGGCTCAGTCGGCTAGCCTTCGATCACTTTCGGCACGCGGAACAGGCCGTCCACATGATCCGGCGCGTTTTTGAGCGCCTCCTCCCGCGCAATCGACGGCCGCACCGCATCGTCGCGCATCACGTTGGCCAGCGGCAAGACATGGCTCGTCGGTTCCACGCTGTCGGTGTTGAGTTCGTTCAGCTTGTGGGCAAACTCGAGGATCTTGTTGAGCTGTTCGGTAAACCGCTCCGTCTCCTCCGGCGTCAGCGACAGCCGCGCCAGGTTGGCGATATGCTCAACCTGCTGGCGGGAAATCGCACCCATCGGTGGCACCTCCTCGTGTATTCCGCCCTGGAGTGGCCGCCTGCATCGGCCTGTCGTGCGGTTGTCGCACATGCTCCACGCTTTTCCTGCCACATAATCTTAATGATACCAGATGGGGAAAACACCCCGCAAATGCCCGACCGCCCACACTTCTCGGCCGCGCGGGGACCACACACATCGGGAAACGCAACGCGGCAGGGGGAATACGATGAACGGAACCGCCCTTCGAGAAGGAGGAACGGGCATGGCATTCCCCCACGACATTTCCGTACCCGACGCGCTGCACGGCCCCCGCGTGCTGTTGCGTCCTCTTGGGCTTGACGACGCGGCGGAACTGTTGGCAGCGATCCACGAGTCGCGGGGCCACCTCACCCCGTGGCTGCCCTGGGTGCGGCACGTGCACACCATCGCCGACGCCCAGGCCTTCGTCGCCCGCACCCGCACACGCTGGCGGCGGCGAACCGATCTGGCCATGGGCATTTTCGCACGGAACGGGGGCCACCTGCTCGGCGGTTGCACCCTCCATCCGCACGACTGGTCGCTGCGCACCTTCGAGATCGGCTACTGGCTGCGGTCCACCGCGACGGGGCGCGGTCATGCCGCCGAAACGGTGCAGGTGCTGACCCGTTTCGCCTTCGAGGGACTCAAGGCCAACCGCGTCGAGATCCGCGTCGACCCGCGCAATGCGAAAAGCCGCGCCGTCCCCGAACGCCTAGGTTTCGTCTATGAGGGGACGCTTCGCCGCAGCGCCCCTGGCGCCAACGGGGAACCTGCTGACCGCATGATCTTCGCGCTGATCCCCGACGACTACCGGCGGCTGGATTGGCCGTGAGGCAGCCCAAACGAAAAGGGCGGTTCACGCACAACCGCCCCTTGCACACGATCCCAGTCACGTTTATCCCCCACCGATCACAGCCCGAACAACCGTTTCCCCGCCCTGTCACACCTCGGCGGTTACCACGGCGTATCCCACGCCCGGGTGCAGCGATTTCTTCTCTACCAGCGAGAGTTCCGCCACGTGCGAGCGAAAGACCAGGTCACGCTCCAGGTGGCTTTCGGCGTACTGGAACGCCTTTTCCTCGTTCGCCGCCGCCACGACCACCGTCACCAGCCGGCCGTCGTTCAGGCGCGCTTCCAGGCGATACAAGTACCATCCCGCTTCCGCCATCTTCTTCCCACCTTTTCCCGAACTCGCAAGCCGAGCAAAACGGCACGCGGCCAGCCGCCCAAATGCCGACCCGCCGTTTTCCGATCCCGATCGGCTAGCCGCTCACCGTCTCGGCCAGCACTTCGTCGAGCTTGGCCTGGAACGCATCGACACCCACACGGCGGACGAAGGCGTGGAAGTCCTCGCCCTCCTGGCGCTCGTCGCGGTAGAACGCGATCAGCGCCTCCAGCACGTAGGGGACGTACACGGCCGGCACCCGCCCTTTCAGTTTGGTGTTGAACGTCGCCCCAGGCCCGAGCTTCCCGCCGATGGCGATGTCGAACGCCTCCTTCATCCCTTCCGGCGTCT
Organism: Bacillota bacterium; assembly: GCA_017577925.1. Classification (GTDB taxonomy): domain Bacteria; phylum Bacillota; class Bacilli; order Calditerricolales; family Calditerricolaceae; genus Calditerricola. The sequence continues at coordinate 7,589 of PKQU01000055.1, read as the reverse complement.
TCACCAGCGCGCCCTGCAGGCCAATGTCGGCGATCTGCTGCTGGCCGCAGGAGTTGGGGCAGCCGTTGATGTGCAGGCGGATAGGCACGTCGAGCGGGATGCGTTCGTCGAGATACGCGACGATCTTGCGCATGCGCTCCTTGGTTTCGGTAAGGGCCAGGTTGCAAAACTCGATCCCCGTGCAGGAAACGGCATGGCCGGAGAAGGTTTTCGGGAACGGGGTGATGCGCTTCAGGAGCGGTTCGGCGAGCAGCGCCTCCACCTTGTTTTCCGGCACGTGTGTGATCAGAATGTTCTGCGTGTTGCACGTGCGCAGCGAGCCATTGCCGTACTTGTCGGCCAGCTCAGCCAACCCTTCCAGCTCGTCGGCACTCATGCGGCCAACCGGCACCGACAGGCCGACGTAGTACAGCCCCTCTTGCTTCTGCCGGTGCACGCCGGTGAAGTAGCCCGCGTTCCAGCCGACGATCTTGTCCTCGCCCCGCCCGGGAAACTTCCCGATGTAGCCCTCGAGGACTTCCTGGAACTTCTCGACCCCCCAGTCGGCGACGAGGAACTTCAGGCGGGCGCGGTGGCGCTTCTCCCGATAGCCGTAGTCGCGGAACACGCGGGTGACGCCAACGGCGACCTTGACCACCTCTTCCGGCCGCACGAACATGTCGAGCTGCCGGGCCATGTGCGGCTTGGAGGACAGGCCGCCGCCCACCCATACGTGGAAGCCAACCACTTCCTCCCCGTCGATCATTTTCGTCGCCGGGGTGAAGGCCAAGTCGTTGATTTCGGCATGGGCTGCGTTGTAAATGTTCGCCGATATCGAAATCTTGTACTTCCGCGGCAGGTTCGAAAATTCGCGGTTCATCCAGATCGCGTTTTGCACGGCTTCCACGATGGGACGCGTGTCGATCAGCTCGTGGGGATCAATGCCGGCCAGCGGGTTGCCGACGATGTTGCGCGGGCAGTCGCCACAGGCTTCATAGGTATAGAGCGCCACCTCGGCCAGGCGCTTGAAGATTTCGGGGCAGTTTTCGATGCGCACCCAGTGCAGCTGGAAGCACTGCCGCGTCGTCACGTCGACCAGGCTGCGTCCGTATTCGCGACTGATGCGGGCCACCTCGCGCGCTTGCCGGCTGTTGAGCACGCCCGACGGCACGCGGATGCGCATCATGAAGAAGCCGTCCTCCTTCGGCCGTTGCGCGTAGATCCCGGCCCACTTCAGGAGTTGCAGGTCGTCGTCGGTCAGCGCCTCGTGCCCGGCCGCCGCCAGCCGCTCAATGTCGTCGAGAATGTCGAGGCCATCGCGGTTGAGCTTCAGGAGCTCCACCTTGTTCAGCTTGGACGGGTCCTCCGCCCACTTCCATTGATACTTAAACGCCATGAGCCCTCACCCTCCTCGGAAAAATCAACGCGCCCTTCTCCCCTTTGAACGAAGAGAAAAGGGCGCGCTTTTCTCTCCTTATCTTCAAAGGCGCGCCCGCCGCGCGCCTTTTCTGGAATTGGCACCGTGCTCACCGCGCGGGAAATGTGGGCCGGTTGCCGAGGGTTCATCGGGCCAGTCCCTCCCCCTCTCTCGATAAGGGGATGCGTTCCGGTCGTATGCAATTTCCATCGGGCGTTATCCCTATCTTACTCCCTGAAATCAGATAGGTCAACTCAATTTTCTCACGTCTTCGGACTACCCGACCACCCACCAATAGAGGAGGAGGGAAACCACGGACAGCAAAACCGACACCCCGTACAAGACGGCCAGCGTCTGCGCCTGCGTGAGGCCGTACGCCAGCAGGCGATGGTGGACATGGAAACGGTCGGCCTGGTAAATGGGCCGCCCTTCCCGCAGGCGGCGCAGGATCACCTGTACGCTGTCAAACAACGGCACTCCGAAAACCAGCAGCGTGGCCACCAGCGAGAGAAACGTAACGGTTTTCAGCGTCCCGTCCAGCGCCACGACGGCCAAATAGTACCCCAAAAACGCCGATCCGGTGTCGCCCATGAAGATCGTCGCCGGCGGCAGGTTGAAGCGCAGGAACGCCAGGCAAGCGCCCATCAGGGCGGCCGTCAGCACAGCCGTTGTGGCCTGCCCTTTCAACAGGGCGATCACCGTCAGGCTGGCGGCGGCAATGGCCGTTACACCGGCGGCCAACCCATCCGCACCGTCGAGGAAATTGATGATGTTGATGAGGACCACCACCCACAGCATCGTTGCCAGCAGCGACAGCCACAGGGGAAACAGGATCATTCCGCCGTCGACGACATCGCGCACGCCATAGACGCGCACACCGGCTACGAAGGGCACGAGTGCCGCCGCCACCTGCGCGATCAGCTTGGGCAGCGGGGGCAACTCGCGCCGCCGCGCCTTGTACCCATCGTCCAGGAGTCCGATAAGGACGAGCAAAAGCCCGCCGCCCACCAGCACGGGGGCCAGGTGCGGCGGACCGAACGCGACGGCGACAATCCCGACCGCCAAAAACAGCGCCCATCCACCGCTCAAGGGAATCGGGCCGTGATGTCGCTTCCGTCCAGCGGGACGGTCCACCCACCCCAGCGCAACGGCCAACCGGCAAACGGGCGGCACCAGCACGGAAACAAGAAAAAAGGCGGACAAAAAGGACAATGCGATCGTCACCCGTATCCACCGACCCTCCGCATGGCATCCACCACACACCCTCATGGTTTAGTATGCCCACGCGGCGAGATCCGGCTTCCTCCATTGCTGCGCGTCACGCAAAAAATCTTGTCTTTCGTTTTTTTGTGTTTTCCCGTATAGTAATAATAAAATAAAAATGATGAACCTTAAGCGGTTACATGGAGGTGACGCGCCCCTACCTGACGAGCCCCCCGTCCACGACGTACGTATCCTGACGAAAGGAGTGACCATCGTGTCGCGCTTCAAGCGGGGCATCCTGTCCATCCTCATCTGGACCGTCATCGCCATCCTCGGCGCGGCGGGGCTGGCCGTGATCGCGCTGCATCGCGGCGAAACGATCAGCGCGGCGTGGCTCTTGACCGCAGCCATCGGGACCTACTTGGTGGCCTACCGGTTTTATAGCCGGTTCATCGCCACAAAAATCATGCAATTGGACGACAATCGGGCTACACCCGCCGAAGTGATCAACGACGGAAAGGACTTTGTGCCGACAAACAAGTGGGTCGTCTACGGCCACCACTTTGCGGCCATTGCCGGTGCAGGTCCCCTGGTCGGACCGATTCTGGCGGCGCAAATGGGCTACCTGCCCGGCACGCTGTGGATCATCGTCGGCGCCGTGCTCGGCGGCTGCGTCCAGGACTTCATCATCCTGTTCGCCTCCATGCGCCGCAACGGAAAGAGCTTGGGCCAGATCGCCAAGGAGGAGATCGGACCGTTTGTCGGCGTCCTCGCCATGATCGGCATTTTGTCCATCATGATCATCCTCATCGCGGTCCTCGCCCTCGTGGTGGTCAAGGCCCTTGCGCACAGCCCGTGGGGCACCTTCACCATCGCCATGACCATTCCGATCGCCCTCCTGATGGGCGTCTACATGCGCTACCTGCGGCCGGGGAAAGTGCTGGAAGGGTCGCTGCTCGGCCTGGTCCTGCTCCTCCTCGCGCTGTGGGGCGGCCGCTACGTGGCGCAGCACCCGGCGCTGTCCGATCTCTTCACGCTGAGCGGTGAGGCAATCGCCCTGTGGATGATCGCCTACGGGTTTGTCGCTTCGGTGCTGCCGGTGTGGCTCTTGCTCGCGCCGCGTGACTACCTGTCGAGCTTCTTGAAAATCGGAACAATTTTCGTACTGGCCGGGGCCATTTTCCTCGTCATGCCGGAGATTCAAATGCCGGCCATCACCAAGTTTGCCGACGGCACCGGCCCAGTGTTCGCCGGGAACCTGTTCCCCTTCCTGTTCATCACCATCGCCTGCGGTGCCATCTCCGGCTTCCATTCACTGGTGTCGTCCGGGACGACGCCGAAACTCATCGCCAAGGAATCCCATGCGCGCCTGGTCGGGTACGGCGGCATGCTGATGGAGTCCTTCGTCGCCATCATGGCCATGATCGCCGCCACGCTCCTGACGCCGGGGATCTACTTCGGCATTAACAGCCCGGCGGCGGTAATCGGCACCGACGTGGTCAAGGCGGCGGAGACGATCAGCTCGTGGGGCTTCACCGTGACACCGGAAGACTTCCAGCGCCTGTCGGAGCAAATTGAGGAAGAAACGGTTCTCTCGCGAACCGGCGGCGCCCCGACGCTGGCCATCGGGATGGCGTACATCCTGTCCCGCGTCTTCGGCGGCGATACGTTGATGGCCTTCTGGTACCACTTCGCCATCCTGTTCGAGGCAGTGTTCATCCTCACCACCATCGACGCCGGGACGCGCATCGGCCGCTTCATGATCCAGGACCTTCTGGGTAACATCTGGCCGAAGATGCGGCGCACCGACTGGTTGCCGGCCAACCTCATCGCCAGCGCCCTGATCTGCTCGGCATGGGGGTACTTCCTGTACCAGGGGGTAACCGACCCGCTGGGCGGCATCAACACCCTGTGGCCGCTCTTCGGCATCGCCAACCAGATGCTCGCCGCCATCGCCCTGGTGGTGGGGACGACGATCGTCATCAAGATGGGCAAGACCCGTTACGCATGGGTGACGCTGGTACCGCTCGCCTGGCTGTCGGTGGTGACCCTGACCGCCGGCTTCCAGAAGCTATTCCACAGCTCGCCGAAAATCGGGTTCCTCGCCCACGCCAACATGATCAAGGAGAGCCTGGCGGCCGGGCAGCTGCCGGCGCCGGCCAAGACGGTGGAGGAAGCCCACAAGATGCTCATGAACGACTACATCGACGCGGCCGTAACCGCCGTGTTCATCGTCATCGTCATCGCCTTGCTCCTTGCCGCCATCCGCTTGTGGATGAACATCTGGACGGGCAAGACCAAGCCCGAACTGCACGAAGCCCCGTATGTCAAGTCGCGCGGTGACTTGTCCAAAGTCGCCCCCGAAGCCAAGGGCGGCGCGATCGCCTGACGTCCTCGGCTTCGAAAAAACGAAAAGGGGGGGGTGGACGATGACCGAACGCATCCGCTACACCCTGCGCCGCCTCCAAAAGAACATCAAGACCATCTTTGGCATGCCGGACTACGAACGCTATCTCGCCCACTGGGAGCAGCATCACAAACACGAGGGCGGACGGCCAATGACGGAGGCGGAATACTACCGGTATTACCTTTCGCAGCGCTACGAAAAGGGAGGCGTGACGCGCTGCTGCTAGCGCATGGGCCCAAGCGAAACGCCCAGGCACCGCCGCAACGAGACCGATCCAAATCGAACAAAAAAGCGCCCGCCGGTTGGGGAAAGATCCTCGACCGGCGGGCGCACTTTTTGGCATCGCGCGCAGGACAGGGGGTCAGCGGCCGTTCTGCACCGCTTCGGCAAACTCCCGCTGGATCTCCTCGGAAGGGGCGCGGGTGAGCAGGCTAACCCCGACAATCGACAGGAGGCTGAGGACAAAAGCGGGCAGAAGTTCATAGACATAGGCGGTCACCGCCTCCACATGGTGCAAGATAATGGACGCTACCATGCCCACAACCATGCCGGTCAAGGCCCCGGCTTTCGTCATGCGCTTCCAGTAGAGCGATAAGAGGATCACCGGACCAAGGCTCGCGCCCAGCCCGCCCCATGCGTATTCCACTAGATTGAACACCGAGTTCTTGTCCTGGGCCATGTACAAGGCAATCCCGGAAATGGTCAAGAGCGCAATACGGCCCACCCACAACAGCTCCTTGGACGAGGCGCTCGGACGGAACAGGAGCTTGTAAAAGTCTTCCGCAATGGCTCCCGCCGAAACGAGCAAGAATGAGCTCACGGAGCTCATGATGGCGGCCATAATTGCGGCGATCAACACGCCAGCGATCCAGGGATTAAAGAGCAGGTACGACAGCTTGATGAACACCGTTTCCGGATCCACCTTCGGGCTGTCCCCCAGGATATCGCCTTTGTAGATGGCCAGACCGGCCATCCCGACAAAAACGGCCGCGTACAGGGTGGTCAGCACCCACACCATGCCGATAACCGTCGATTTGCGCAACAGGTCGGGATCGCGAATGGCCATGTACTTTGTCACGACATGGGGCATGCCGGGGTAGGCCAGTCCCCAGGCCATGAGCGACAAGACGCCGGCAATGGCCATCCCGATACCGTCGTCCGTGGAAAAGACGACCAGGTGTTCCGGCTTCAGCGCCGCGATCGATTGCACCAGGTGATCAAACCCGCCAAGGTAGCCGATAGCGGCAATCGGCACGACAATCAGGGCGAAAAACATCAGCATGCCCTGGAAAAAGTCCGTCCAGGCAACGGCCAGAAACCCTCCCAAGAATGTATACACGATGATGACCAGAGCACCGATGTTAACGCCGAGGCGGTAGTCCACCCCAAAGGCCAGTTCCATCAGCTTGCCGCCCGCGACCATGCTGGAGGCTGTGTAGTAGAGAAAAAAGACCACGATGGCGGTGGCCGAGATCAGGCGCAACAAGCGCGTGCGGTCACGAAAACGCGCTTCGAGGTAGTCGGGAACGGTGAGCACGTTCAATTTTTCCGTGTACAGGCGAATGCGCTTGGCGATGAATACCCAGTTGACAAAGGTCCCAACGGCCAACCCGATGACGAGCCAAAGGGAGCCAAACCCGGTGGCGATGACAAATCCGGGCAAGCCCATCAGCAGCCAACCGCTCATATCGCTGGCCTGAGCCGCCAAAGCCGTCACCCAGCTTCCGAGTCCCCGACCGCCAAGCACGTAGTCGGAAAACGACCGGTTGCGCCGGAACGTGAGGAAGCCGATGATCAGCATGGCGACAAGATAGAGGGAAAATGTGAAAAGCGCCGCTTGGGTGAACGCCATCTTATTTCCGACCCTCCCGGACGTAATGCCAAACAGAAAGCAAAATTAATGTAAAATAAGGAAAAATCAACCAAAACCAAGTGACCAAGGGTAACCCTGCGAGACGGGACATGGCGGCAACCCTCCTCGGCAACACGCGCTGTTTGACAACCATTTTAGCACGCCCTATGTGTAAATCAATTCTGGATTTTGCATACTCACGAAACCGGATGCGCCCCTGCGCGGCCACTTCAGTGGCCACGCAGCCGGCCCAGCCAGCGCGCAACCGGCTCGTCCAACCAGTCGGCGCGAAAGGTGGGGAACCCAGTCGCGACCTGCAGGACCCGGTCGTGCTCCGGTACGTCGGGACGTGCCTCCTTCTTCAGCCGCTCCCCCCATTCCCACAGCGCCTCCTGGGGCGAGAGGCTCTCGGCCGCGTCAAGCGCCTCGCGCACCGCGGCACGGTCCGGCCCCCACGCCAGCGCCAGGCGCACCAGGGCCTCTTCTTCCGGTTCGAGGAACCCGACAACCCCTTCCAATCGAAAGGCAGCCACGCCGAACGCGCCTTCCAACACCGTCAGGTCGCCGTCGCGCGCAACGATCACGTTCGGCGGCACGGAAACCGCCTCCGCCGTCAGCACGAACGGCACTTCCGCATCCGATCGGTTGGTGATGGTCATATCGCGGAGAAACAGCGGTCTTCCAAAGGGCAAGTAATCCGTCGCGTCGATCTCCACCTCGCCAATCCGGGC
>PKQU01000239.1 GCA_017577925.1 Bacillota bacterium | reverse complement strand
ACGGGGACGCCACGCGCGCGATTTGCTGCAGCGTAAGCGTTTGGCGGATGCGCTGCGCCCTCTGGTGGTCATCAGCCTGCACGCCAACTGGGCGAAAAGCGAATCCACACGCGGTGGGGAGGTGCTGCATCCGGCAAACGGGCAAAGCCTCATGTTGGCCACGCTGCTTCAGGAAGCGCTGAACCGGCATTACGGTTTGGTGCGGCGCCCTGTACCTGCGCGCACATACTTTTTGCTCAATGCGGTACGAAGCCCAGTCGTGATTGTCGAAGCCGGGTATTTGAGCAACCCGGAGGATCGCCAGCGGCTTGCCTCTCCGGTTGAACGGACGCGCTTGGCCGAGGAATTGGCTGGTGCTATCCACCAGTTTTTGCTTGTCTTCCCAAATGTGCGCCCACGCTAACCAGACGATCAAGGCGTGTGGCGAGGGACAGTGAGGGGGGATGGAGAGTGGAACTGCCCCAGTCCTTTGAAGAGCGCATGGCCCGATGGCTCGGGGCGGAGTACCCGGATTTTCGCCAGGCGCTGGAGGCCGAAAGCGTGCACGGTCTGCGCGCCAACCGTCTGAAGGTGACCCCGGAGGCGCTGGCGGCGCGCCTGCCCTTTTCCCTCGAGCCGGTTCCGTGGGCCCCCGATGGTTTTGTGTACGGTCAAGGAGAACGGCCTTCCCGGCATCCATATTATTTTGCCGGCCTGTACTACCTTCAGGAGCCGAGCGCCATGCTCCCGGCCACGCTGCTCGACGTTCGGCCCGGCGAGCGGGTTCTCGACTTGTGTGCGGCCCCGGGCGGAAAGGCGACGCAGTTGGCTGCTGCCTTGGGCGGCCGCGGCTTGCTGGTGGTCAACGACGTGCATCCCAAGCGCATCAAGGCCCTCGTCCACAACCTGGAAGTGCACGGTGTCAAAAACGCCGTGGTGACGAACGACTATCCGGCCCATTTGGCCCGCGTGTTTCCCGCGTTTTTTGACAAGGTGCTCGTCGACGCGCCGTGTTCGGGGGAAGGCATGTTCCGGAAGGACCCGGCCCTCATAAACGAGTGGAGCCTGGAGCTGGTCACCTGGTGCATCCAGCAGCAAAAGGGCCTCTTGCGCCATGCCGCGACGATGCTCAAGCCGGGTGGGCGCTTGGTCTATTCCACGTGCACGTTTAACCCCGAGGAAAACGAGGCGATCATCGAATGGTTCTTGCGCCGTCATCCCGAATTTGAGCTCGTAGAGGTGCCACGGCAGCCGGGATGGGAGAGCGGTCGTCCTGATTGGGTGGACGGCGGCCGTCCCGAACTGGCACGCTGCATTCGCCTGTGGCCGCATCGCGTACGAGGTGAGGGGCACTTTGTCGCTGTGCTGCAGAAGCGCGGGGATGCGGAAACCGCCGTCGATGCCGCTCGCGCGCAACGCACGGGGCCTCCGCCGCATTTGGGCAAGCAAGCCCTTGAGGTGACGCCGCCCGACCCGTGGATGGCGGAGGCGGTGGCTCGTTTCGAAGCGCGCCACTTTACGCGCCCGGTGCTGACCGGTAACGAGCGGACACTGGTCCGGTTTGGGCGGCGTCTGTTCCTCATGCCGCCCAACCTGCCGGACTTGTCGGCGGTGCGCCTGGTGCGCCCGGGTTGGCTGATCGGCGATGTGAAGAAAGATCGCTACCGTCCGTCCTCTGCACTGGCCTTGGCCTTGTCCGTTGACGACGTGCAGCCGGAGCGGTGTGTCCACTTGCCTTCCGACGCGGACGAGGTGATGGCGTACCTGCGCGGAGAACCCCTCGCGCGCACCCTTCTTCCCGGCTGGAATCTTGTGACGGTTGACGGGTATCCGTTGGGTTGGTTGCGCCAATTGCCGGGCCGGCAGAAAAATCTCTACCCGGACGCCTGGCGCATAAAAAAAATCTAAGTATGTATTTTTCCTATAATAACAATAAATTACTATTGATACCGATATTTCGCTTGTTTATGCTAAAGACAGACCCCCTTGAAGAAGCGTTGAGTGTTGCCCACCACTTCTCCTCCTGAACGGTTGTTGCCGAATCCGCCTGTCCACGGTGACAGGCGCTTTTTTTGTCACCGCCAGTGGCAATTGCCCGTGTGCGGAATTCGTGTCAGAATGGAATACGGTGGAGCCGTCAACCGAACGAGAAGGGAGGTTGCGGGGTGGAACCCATTGATGATGTGGCCAAGTTGGCCAAGGCGCTAGGCCATCCCATCCGCGTGTGCATCCTTGACATGTTGCTGGCCAAACGACGGTT
>PKQU01000238.1 GCA_017577925.1 Bacillota bacterium | reverse complement strand
CTGAAAAGCCCGGAAGGCTACATCGTTCCGTGGGCGCTCCAGCTGCCCAAACCGGAGGGGAACGAGTACGCCAAGCAAGTGCTGGCCTATATGGTGAAGGGCGGTCCGGTGGAAGGGCTCCTTCCCGAAGGATTTTCTGCTGTCCTGCCAGAGGGGACGAAGGTGCTCGGCCTGTCCATTAAGGACGGCGTGGCCACCGTGGACTTTTCCAAGGAATTCGCCAAGTATTCGGCGGAAGATGAGCGCAAGATTCTCGAAGCCGTCACCTGGGCGCTCACTGAGTTCGACAACATCCAGCGCGTGGTCATCTGGCTCGAGGGCAAGCCGCTGAACGTCATGCCGGTGGGCGGGACGCCGGTCAACGCTCCGCTCAGCCGCGCCGACGGCATCAATCTGGAACTGGCCGACAACGTGGAGCCGGGTCGGGTGTCGTATGTCACCCTTTACTTCCAGGCCGATGTTCCGTCGGGCAAGGGGTCGTATTTCGTCCCGATCACGCGCGGCATCCCCAAAACGGAGGACTTGGCTCGCGCCACGCTGGAACAGCTGATTATCGGGCCGCGTCAGGAATCAGGCTTGTACAGCGCCATCCTTCCCTCCACGCGCGTGCTCGGGGCCCATGTGGACAAGGGGGTGGCCGTGGCCAACTTTGACGATAAGCTGCTTGCCTTCAGCGAGCAGGGGGCGTCACCGGAGGCGATTCAGTCCATTGTGCTGTCGCTCACGGAGACGACCGGCACCGAACAGGTCCTCATCCAGGTCAACGGCAAGAGCACGGGCGTCAAGGCGGCGGCGATGGACCTGTCGAAGCCGGTGGCCCGGCCGGCAATGGTCAATCCGCTGCCGTCCAATTCCCCGTGAGCCAGGCCCGGCGCAACGGCAAAGGCCCCAATCCCGTGACGGGGATTGCGGCCTCTTTTTGTGCACGAATCTGCTACACCTGGCTCGATGATCGATGCGCGAAGCCGTACCGCCGTCCCCATTTGCCGACGAGGATGGTCTGGGCAATGCCGATGAAATACTCCGATTCCCGCCGAATGTGGTTCAAGACGACGATGGCCACGGGAAGGGCGCGGATGGCTTCGCTTTCCATCGACAGCCGGCCCAGAAAGGCGACAAACTGTTTGCTTTGGCGCAGCGCAAAGTCGACGAGGGCCAGCACCTGCCGCCAGACGGCCGGCGGAATCGGGTGCTTGAGCCGAATGACCGTTTCCAGGTACCGCCGCACCACGCCTTCGGTTTGCGCAAAGGCGTCTTCCCAGGCGCGGAGCGCGTCGACGAACCGCGGCTCCAGATTGGGAACGAGCTCGCGGATGACGACGGTGTGCTCGGCCTCCTGGCGTTTCCAGAACTCGGCCTCGTCCAAGATGCGCAGCGGCATCTTCGGGCCATAGACGAATTGCATGACTCTCGTCCTCCTTTCTTGCTGTGGGGTTGTGCGCGGTTATGGTTTCAGTCTATTGCCTCGCCCGGGAAAGGTGCGGCCGGTGGCGGTTTGATTCGCCGGCGGCAGGCTATGCTATAATGGTCAGGAAATGCTGACCGGCACAGGAGGAAGCGGACGATGCGAGTAGATGGGCGGAAAGCCGACGAGTTGCGACCCGTAACCATTACACCGCACTACCTAAAGTACGCAGAGGGTTCGGTGCTCATTGAAGTGGGCGATACCAAAGTGATCTGCGCGGCGACGCTGGAAGATAAAGTCCCGTCGTTCGTGCGCGGGACGGGAAAGGGATGGGTGACGGCCGAGTACGCCATGCTGCCGCGGGCCACGGAACAGCGGACGCCGCGGGAAGTCACCAAGGGGAAAGTGAGCGGCCGCACGATGGAGATCCAGCGGTTGATCGGGCGCGCCCTGCGCGCCGTTGCGGATCTGGAGGCGCTGGGGGAGCGGACCATCACCATTGACTGCGACGTGATTCAGGCCGACGGCGGCACGCGAACGGCGTCGATCACCGGGGCATTTGTGGCCATGGTGCTGGCCATGGAGCGGCTGCGTCAGGAGGGCCACGTGCCCTATCTGCCGGTGCGTGATTTTCTTGCCGCCACGAGCGTGGGGGTTTTGGGCGAGGAGTTGTTGCTGGACCTGTGCTATGAGGAAGACAGCCAGGTGAAGGTGGACATGAACATCGTCATGACCGGTTCCGGCCAGCTGGTGGAAGTGCAGGGCACGGGGGAGGAGGCTACCTTCTCGCGCGGTGAACTAGACCGCATGATCACCCTGGCCGAGAAGGGCATTCGCGAA
>PKQU01000237.1 GCA_017577925.1 Bacillota bacterium | reverse complement strand
GTAGCTGGAGGTGGAGGCCGCCTGCGCGCTCCGGATGATCGCCTCCACCATCTCGTCCGGAATGGGCCGCGGCTCGTACCGGCGAATCGAGCGATGGTTCTGGAGCAAACGGATCGTCGCGTTCATCGGTGGCTCACCCCTTCAAGCCGCGCCGGAGTGTTATCCACTTCTCCGGCACGGCTGATTCCATCCCCTCGAATCCCCCCGAGAAAGCCCACATGGGGCCGCACAGCCCTTTACCGCTTGGCGATCTCCTCCAGAAGCAGCTTGTTGACAAGCTCGGGATTGGCCTTGCCCTTCGTGGCCTTCATCACCTGGCCGACGAGGAAGCCCAGCGCGCGGTCTTTACCGTTCTTGTAGTCCACAACCGACTGCGCATTGGCGTCGAGGACCTGGAGAACGATCGGTCGCAGCACCTCGGGGTCGGTGATTTGCACCAGCCCCTTCTCCTTGACGATCGCCTCGGGATCCCGATCCGTCTCCAGGAGCTCCTTGAAGACCTGCTTGGCGATCTTCCCGCTGATGGTACCCTTGTTGATCAGGGTAATCAGCTTGCCAAGGTTCGCCGGCGAAAGCTTGACGTCGCGCACCTCGATCCCCTGGGCGTTAACGTAGCCCATCAGCTCCACCATCACCCAGTTGGCCGCCGTTTTCGGATCCTGGCAGTGCTTGACCACTTCCTCGTAGTAGTCGGACAGGTCCTTCGAGGCCGTCAACACACCGGCATCGTACGCCGACAGGCCGTAGTCGCGCATGTACCGCTCGCGCCGCGCATCGGGCAGCTCCGGCAGCTCAGCCTTCACCCGTTCCACCCACTCGCGGTCGATGACGAGGCGCACGAGGTCCGGTTCCGGGAAGTAGCGGTAATCGTGGGCCTCCTCTTTGCCGCGCATGGGCACGGTAATCTCCTTCTGCTCGTCCCAGCGCCGCGTTTCCTGCTCCACGACGCCGCCGCTCATGAGAATCTCCCGCTGGCGTTTTTCCTCATACTCGAGACCTTTCTGCACAAAGCGGAAGGAATTGAGGTTTTTCAACTCCGTCTTCGTGCCGAAGGTGTCGGCACCCACCGGACGCAGGGAGATGTTGGCGTCGCAGCGCAGCGACCCCTCTTCCATCTTTACGTCCGAGACGCCGGTGTAGAGAAGGATCTGCCGCAACTTCTCCAGGAACAGGCGCGCCTCCTCCGGCGAGCGAAGGTCCGGTTCGGTGACGATCTCGATGAGCGGCACACCAACGCGGTTGAAGTCAACAAGGGAATAGTTGCCGCCGTCCTCGGCGTGGAGCGACTTCCCGGCGTCCTCCTCCAGGTGCAGGCGGGTGATGCCGACGCGCTTTTTGCGCCCGTTCACCTCAATCTCGACCCAGCCGTTTTTGGCAAGGGGCCGGTCGTACTGGGAAATCTGGTACGCCTTGGGCAGATCGGGGTAGAAGTAGTTCTTGCGATCGAACTTGCACTCCTCGGCGATCTCGCAGTTGAGGGCCAGCGCTGCCTTCATGGCGAACTCCACGGCCTGGCGGTTGAGCACCGGCAGAACCCCCGGATGGCCGAGGCAGATCGGACACACGTTGGTGTTGGGCGGGGCGCCGAATTCCGTGGAACAGCTGCAGAAAATCTTCGACTTCGTCGCCAGTTCGACGTGCACTTCCAGCCCGATGACCGTCTCAAAGTTCATCGTCCGTTCCCCTCCCTCACAGCGCCGGACGCGCCTTGTGGTGATCGGTGTGCACCTCGAAGGCGTACGCGGCGCGCAGCACCGTCAGCTCGTCGAAGGGCTTGCCGATGATCTGCAGCCCCACCGGCAGCCCGTCGGAAAGGCCGCACGGGACGCTGATCGCCGGCAGCCCGGCCAGGTTGACCGGAATGGTACAGATGTCGTTCAGGTACATCGTCAGCGGGTCGTTTACCTTCTCGCCGAGCTTGAAGGCGGTCGTCGGCGCGGTCGGGCCGATCACCACGTCGAAGCGTTCGAAGAGCCGCTCGAAATCCTGCTTGATCAGCGTGCGCACCTTCTGCGCCTTCAGGTAGTACGCGTCGTAGTAGCCCGAACTGAGGGCGAAGGTGCCAAGCATGATCCGCCGCTTCACCTCGGGACCGAAGCCCTGGCTGCGCGTCTGCTTGTACATGTCGACGAGGTTGTCCGCCTCCACGCGCACGCCGTAGCGCACGCCGTCGTAGCGCGCCAGATTGGACGACGCCTCCGACGGGGCGATCAGGTAGTAGCAGGCCACGGCATAGTCGCTGTGCGGCAGGGA
>PKQU01000054.1 GCA_017577925.1 Bacillota bacterium | reverse complement strand
TCGCGCCTGGATCCCCCGTGTTCGGAGACGCGGGGGAAAGCAGAAACCGCTCCACCAGGCGCAGCACCTCGTCTTTCTCGCAGTCGTGGCACAGGATGTGCTTGGAACGTGGCAGCACGTGGATCTCCTTCACCCGGGCCGGGATGGTCTCATACAGGTATTGCGCGCTGCGCGGCTCGACGAGGTCGTCGCATCCCCCCTGGAGGATCAGCGTGGGCACCTCCACCTTAGCCAAATCGGCCCGCAACACCTGGACCAAGCGGCGAAAGTGAACCACGGCGCGCAAGGGCGTCTTGGACACCTTGTCCACATAGCGACGCAGCTGATCCTTGCTGTATCCGCTCCCGAAGTTGGATTTGATGGCCGCCGCCACATCGCGAAAGAGCTGCCGCGGGTTGAGATAGAAGACGCAGGCGCTTAAGAGAACCAGGCGGCGTACCGGGTAGCGCGTGGCCAGGTGCGCGGCAATCAGCCCGCCCATGGAAAAGCCGACCAAGTCAACGGGTTGGCACGCCGCCAGCGCTTCGCGCACGCCGTCCTCCGCCGACCGGATCCAATCTTGCCAGGTGACCTGATGCAACGTGCGGCCCGAACCTTCATGGCCGGCCAGCACGGGGGTATAGACGTGGACGCCGCGGGCGGCCAGATGGTCGGCTAGCGGCGCCACCTCATACGGACTGCCCGTAAAGCCGTGGATGAGCACGCAACCGTGCACGGGAATCCCTCCTTCCCCACGGCCCAACGCCCACACAGGAAAGAAAAACAGCAAGTGCGGCGACTTGCTGTTTGGTCTCTTCCGTCTACCGTATGCAGCTTGCTCCCGTCTCATGCACGGCGCCGCCGGTCCCATGGCCAAGCAGGTTTACCGGATGAAATAGGCCACGGTGAGCGACAGCACCATAAACAGCACGGCCAATACCGTCGTGATGCGGGCAAACACCGCCTCCAAACCGCGTGCCTTCGTCTTCCCCATCAACTGTTCCGCGCCGCCGGCGATGGCCCCCGACAGCCCGGCGCTGCGTCCGGACTGCAGCAGGACGATGGCGATCAGCCCGAGCGAAACAAGAACGAGCAGAATCTTCAGCAGCATCGCCATATGGATGTTCCCCCTCGTCGGTTCCGTCTCTCGCGACATCGATCATTGTCACTGTACCACAACCGGGCGACCAGCGCAAGAAAGGGGTGCCGCGCGACCCTTGCGGCACCCCTCCGGCTGAGCGCGCGGCCCAGCCCGATCCGTGCGGCGCACGGCGGTAACCGGCGCCTCCGCGCAACTACTCCGCCTCGCCGCCAAAGGTTTCCCACCACGCCAGAATGCCACCTCGCAGGTTGCGTACGCGAAAGCCCAGCTGGCGGAGGTAGGCACAAGCGTAAACGCTGCGCACCCCCGCCTTGCACAGCACGATCCATTCGCGGCGTTTATCCAACTCATCGACACGCGCCGGCAGCTCATGGAGCGGAATCAATAAGGCGCCTTGGATACGGTAACGCGCCCATTCCTCCGGCGTGCGCACGTCGAGGAGGCCATAGTTCTCCTTCTCCCGTTCCACCAGTTCCCTGGCTTCCCCGGGGGTCACTTCCGGGATGTCACCCCACACGCCGTCTCACACCCTTTCGCCCCGCGCGTCGACGCCCGTCCCCACCGCAACCGTGCGGCCTGTCGCACACCCCGGTGGCCATCAGCGGCGCGCGCGCAGGTTGTAGAAGGCGTCGCGGCCGGGGTACTGCCCGATGGGCGACAGCGCGTCCTCGATGCGCAGCAGCTGGTTGTACTTGGCCACGCGGTCGGTGCGCGACGGGGCGCCGGTCTTGATCTGCCCGGCGTTGGTGGCCACGGCGATGTCGGCAATCGTCGTGTCTTCCGACTCGCCGGAGCGATGCGAGACGATGGCCGTATAGCCAGCTCGCTTGGCCATTTCGATGGCGTCGAGGGTTTCCGTCAGCGTGCCGATCTGGTTCACCTTGATCAGGATGGCGTTGGCCACACCCCGCGCAATGCCCTGGCGCAAGCGATTCGTGTTCGTCACGAACAGGTCGTCGCCGACGAGCTGGACGCGGTCACCGATGGCCCGGGTCAGCTGTTCCCAGCCCTCCCAGTCGTCCTCGGCCAGACCGTCCTCGATGGAGATGATCGGGTACTTGCCCACCAGCTCCTGGTACCAGCCGACCATCTCGTCGGCCGTGCGCACCACACCCTCGCCGGCAAAGTGGTAGCGGCCGTCCTTGTACAGCTCGGTGGCGGCCACGTCGAGGGCGAGGAGGACGTCTCGACCCGGCTCATACCCGGCGGCCTGCACCGCTTCGAGAATGGTCTGGATCGCCTCCTCGTTGGACGACAGGTTGGGGGCAAAGCCGCCTTCGTCACCGACGGCCGTGTTGAGTCCCTTCTTCTGCAGCACCTTCTTCAGGTGGTGGAACACCTCGGCGCCCATGCGCAGGGCCTCGGCGAAGCTGTCGGCACCGACGGGCATGATCATGAACTCCTGGATGTCAACATTGTTGTCGGCGTGCTTGCCGCCGTTGAGGATGTTCATCATCGGCACGGGCAGGGTCTTGGCGTTGACGCCGCCCAGGTAGGCGTACAGCGGCAGGCCCACCGAATCGGCGGCGGCACGGGCCACGGCGAGGGAGACGCCGAGAATGGCGTTGGCGCCCAGCTTGCTCTTGTTCTCCGTGCCGTCCAGCTCGAGCATCAGGTGGTCGATGCCCACCTGGTCGTAAGCGTCATAGCCCAGCAGCTCGGGGGCAATCACCTCGTTGACGTTCTCGACGGCCTTGCGCACCCCCTTGCCGAGGTAGCGCGCCTCATCGCCGTCACGCAGCTCGAGGGCTTCGTGGGCGCCCGTCGAGGCCCCGGAGGGGACGATGGCCCGGCCGAAACTGCCGTCTTCCAGGCGTACCTCCACTTCCACCGTGGGGTTGCCGCGGGAGTCGAGCACCTCGCGGGCGTAGATCTGGGTGATCGTGGACATGCGTTCACGCTCCTTCTCCGCAAGGAATTGGGCGTCACAAGCCGGAAGCAATCAGCGAGCGCCCGGTCATCTCCTCCGGCTGGGGCAGGCCGAGCAGGTGCAGGAGCGTCGGGGCGATGTCAGCCAGGATGCCGCCCTCGCGCAGGACAAGGCCCGGTTTCGTCACGATGAACGGCACCGGGTTGGTGCTGTGGGAGGTGACCGGATTGCCGTGATCGTCGATCATCCAGTCAGCGTTGCCGTGGTCGGCGGTGATGACGGCCACGCCGCCCCTGGCCAGCACCGCCTCCACCACGCGGCCGAGGCACTCGTCTACCGCCTCGACGGCCTTGATCGTCGGCTCCATCTTGCCGGAGTGGCCAACCATGTCCGGGTTGGCGAAATTGAGGATGATCACGTCGTGGCGCTCGGCCTCGATTTCCCGCACCACGGCGTCGGTCACCTCATAGGCGCTCATCTCCGGCTTCAGATCGTAGGTCGGCACCTTGGGCGAATCAATGAGGATGCGCGTCTCGCCGGGGAACTTCTCCTCGCGTCCGCCGCTGAAAAAGTACGTGACGTGGGGGTACTTCTCCGTCTCGGCGATGCGCAGTTGCGTCAGGCCATACTGGACGAGGACCTCGCCGAAGGTGTTGTCGAGGTTGGTCGGCTTGTACGCCACGTAACCGTTCACCGTCTCGCTGAAGTGGGTCATGCACACGAAGTGGAGGTTCTTCGGCCGGTTCGGGCCGCGGTCGAAGCCGCGGAAGTCCTCGTTGGTAAAGGCCTGCGACAGCTGGATGGCCCGGTCGGGGCGGAAGTTGAAGAAGATGATCGCATCGCCGTCCCTCACCCGCCCCACCGGCTCGCCCGATTCGCCCACGATCACCGTGGGCATCACGAACTCGTCGTAGACGCTCTTCTCGTAAGATTCCCGAATGGCCACCAGCGGGTCACGATAGCGGGGACCCTCGCCGTACACCATGGCCCGATACGCCTTTTCCGTGCGCTCCCAGCGGCGGTCGCGGTCCATGGCGTAGTAGCGTCCCTGGACGGTGGCGATTTGCCCCACGCCCAGCTCGCCGATCTTCGCTTGAAGCTGCTCGACGTAGCGCACCGCGCTGTCCGGAGCCACGTCGCGCCCGTCGAGAAAGGCGTGGACGTACACCCGCTCGACGTTCTCGCGCTTGGCCAGCTCCAGGAGGGCGAACAGGTGCTCAATGTGGCTGTGCACACCGCCGTCGGAAACGAGGCCAGCCAGGTGCAGTGCCGTGCCGTTCCGCTTGACGTGGGCGATGGCGTTCAAGAAGGTTTCGTTGCGGAAGAAGGCCCCTTCGCGGATGTCCTTGCTGATGCGCGTCAGGTCCTGGTAGACGATGCGACCGGCGCCGATGTTCAGGTGGCCGACCTCGGAGTTGCCCATCTGCCCGGCAGGGAGGCCCACTGCCTCCCCGCTGGCCTGGAGGGTGGTGTGCGGATAGGTGGCCCAGTAGCGGTCGAAGTTGGGCTTCCTCGCCTGGGCCACGGCATTGCCATGCACCTCATCGCGCAGGGCAAAACCGTCGAGGATGATGAGGATGAGCGGCTTGGGCCGCGCCTGGGTCATGCGCCGTCCCTCCCTTGCGCCTCGCCGCTTGCCGGGCGGGCCGCTTCGAGGAGCTGAAGGTAGCTGTCGGCCTCGAGGCTGGCCCCGCCCACCAGCGCCCCGTCAATTTCCGGGAAGGCGAGGAATTGGCCGAGGTTGGCCGGCTTCACGCTGCCGCCGTAGAGCACGCGTGCCTGCTCGGCGACCGCGGTACCGTACCGGTCGGCCAGCACATCACGGATCGTCCGCGCCACGCGGGCGGCGTCTTCGCCGGTGGCCGTGCGCCCCGTGCCGATGGCCCACACCGGCTCGTAGGCGATGACCACCCGCGCCGCATCCTCGGCCGCGACGCCGTCCAGGGCGGCGGCCGTCTGCCGGCGCACCACGTCTTCCGTCTGTTCCGCCTCGCGCTCCGCCAGCGTCTCCCCGACGCACAGGATGGGCACCAGATTGTGGCGCAGGGCGGCATGCATCTTCTTGTTCACCGTCTCGTCCGTTTCGCCGAAAAGCTGCCGCCGTTCGGAATGGCCGACGATGACGTACCGGACACCAAGGTCGGCCAGCATCACCGGACTGATCTCGCCGGTATAGGCCCCCGCCTCTTCCCAAAAGAGGTTCTGGGCACCAAGGGCCACGCCGTCCTCATCCCGGCGCTCCACCGCCAGGGGAGACAGGGCGGTAAAGGGGGCGCATACCACCGCCTCCACGCCGGCCGGCACGCGGCCGCGCACCGCACGCCAGAAGGCAAGGGCCTCACCCGCCGTCTTGTGCATCTTCCAGTTGGCCGCAATCAGCCTCACGCGCACGCCGGCCTCACTCCTTGTCCCGCAGCGCGGCCACGCCGGGCAGCGTCTTGCCCTCTAAAAATTCGAGGGACGCCCCGCCGCCGGTGGAAATGTGGCCGATGCGATCAGCCAGGCCGGCTTTCTCCACCGCCGCCACCGAATCGCCGCCGCCGACGACCGTGTGGGCGCTCGATTCGGCCAAAGCGCGGGCCACGGCAAAGGTGCCCTCGGCAAAGCGCGGCATCTCAAACACGCCCATCGGCCCGTTCCACACGACAAGGCGGGCGTCGCGAATGGCCGCGCGGTAGCGTTCCACCGTCTGCGGACCGATATCCAGGGCCATCCACCCGTCGGGAATGGCGTCGACGGCCACCACTCGCGCTTCCGCGTCCGGCGCAAAGCGGTCGGCCACCACCACGTCGACGGGCATCAGGAAGCGCACGCCCTTCTCCTCGGCGCGCACGAGCAGCGCGCGGGCCAGCTCGAGCTTGTCCTCCTCTACGAGGGTTGCGCCGGTAGCATATCCCTTGGCGCGCAGAAAGGTGTTGGCCAGCCCGCCGCCGATGATCAGGGTATCCACCTTGTCCAGCAGGTTCTCGATGACGCCGATCTTGTCCTTCACCTTGGCCCCGCCGATGATGGCCACAAAGGGCCGCGCCGGGTTGGCCAGCACACCGGCGAGGGTGTTCACTTCCTTTTCCATCAAAAAGCCGGCCACGGCGGGCAGGTGGTGGGCGATGCCCTCCGTCGAGGCATGGGCACGGTGGGCCGCCCCGAAGGCGTCGTTCACGTACAGATCGGCCAGCCGGGCCAACGCCGCCGCCAGCTCAGGGTCATTTTTTTCCTCACCCGGATGGAAGCGGACGTTTTCCAAAAGCAACACCTCGCCGGGGGCCAGGGCCGCCGCGGCCGCCTCCACCTCCGGCCCAACCACCTCGTTCACCTTCTTCACCGGCTTGCCGAGCAATTCCGAAAGCCGCCGGGCCACCGGGTCAAGGCGCAGGTCCTCCTTCACCTGGCCCTTGGGCCGCCCGAGGTGGCTGGCCAGGATCACCCTAGCCCCCTGCTCGATCAGGTAGCGGATTGTCGGCAGCGCCGCGCGGATGCGCGTGTCGTCCGCCACCTGGCCGCCTTCAAGCGGAACGTTGAAATCGACGCGCACGAAGACGCGCTTGCCTTTCACATCCACATCGCGAACGGTGAGCTTGCGCATGCACACCCTCCTCCCGAAAGAAAGGAAAGAGGAGAAGGTTCGCGCCATTCTCCTCTCTCCACACGCTCGCCCTCATTGTACGGTTTCGCCCCCGATCCTTACAAGCCCCGCCGGGCAATGTAGGCGGCCAGGTCGACGACGCGGTTGGAATAGCCCCACTCGTTGTCGTACCACGCCACCACCTTAACCATCCGCTCGTCGATGACCATCGTGCTGAGGGCATCAACGATGGACGAATGGGGATTCCCGTTGAAATCGCGGGAGACGAGGGGCTCCTCGGTGTAGGCCAGAATGCCCTTCAGCTCCCCTTCGGCCGCCCGCTTGAGCGCCGCGTTCACTTCCTCCACCGTCACCGGGCGTTCCAGCTCGGCCACCAGGTCGACGACGGAGACGTTGGGCGTCGGCACGCGGAAGGCCATCCCGTTCAGCTTGCCCGCAAGCTCCGGCAGCACGAGGGCCACTGCCTTGGCCGCGCCCGTCGTCGTCGGGATGATCGACTGGGCCGCCGCCCGTGCGCGGCGCAGGTCCCGGTGCGCCAGATCGAGGATCTGCTGGTCGTTGGTGTAGGCGTGCACCGTGGTCATGAGGCCGCGGCGGATGCCAAAGGTCTCGTGCAGCACCTTGGCCACCGGGGCCAGGCAGTTGGTCGTGCACGAGGCGCCCGAGATGACGTGGTGCTTTTCCGGGTCGTACTGGTGCTCGTTCACACCGAGAACGATGGTGATGTCCTCGTTCTTGGCCGGCGCAGAAATGATCACCTTCTTCGCCCCGCCCGCGAGGTGCTTGGCCGCGTCAGCCCGGTTGGTGAAGCGCCCCGTCGACTCGACGACGATGTCGACGCCCCACTCACCCCAGCGCAGGTTGGCCGGGTCGCGCTCGGCGCTGACATGCACCTGCTTGCCGTTGACGATGAGCGCCCCATCGCGGGCCTCCACCTCGGCGTCCAAGGTGCCGTGGACGGAGTCATACTTCAAGAGGTGGGCCAGCGTCTTGGCGTCGGTCAGGTCATTGACGGCTACCACCTCCACGTCGTCGCGGACGAGCGCCGCGCGAAAGACGTTACGACCGATGCGACCAAACCCGTTGATGCCAATGCGGACCATGTTGATCCTCCTCCTGCCATACCGTTTCCATACACAGGATTTCCCGTTTTTCTCTTTCGATGAGGGTTTTCCGCGCTCATGCTTCCAGAATGGCACGTGCCGCGCCCTCGTCGGTGATGAGGACATGGGGGACGCCGTTTTGGGCCAGCGCGGCAATGGCCGGGCCTTTGCTCGCACCACCGGCAATGCCAATCACCTGCTCGGCCCGGGCCACATCTTCAATGCGCAGGCCCAGGGTGCGCATGGTGAACACGACGCGCCCGTCGCGGTCAAAATAATATCCGAAGGCTTCGGCCACCGCTCCCGCCTGGCGGAGGCGTTCGAGGGTCTGCATATCGGCCCCCCGCCGGCGGGCCATGGTGAAGGCGTCGCCGATGCCGTGCACCACGATGCGCGCCTTGCGCACCTCCTCCAGCACCGCCTTGATGTGCGGCTCGGCGGACAGCGACTGGTACGCCTCTTCGCTCAGCGTGTCCGGCACATGCAAGAGCCGGTACTGTCCGCCCGTTTTTTGCGCCATGCGTGAGGCAATGGTGTTGGCCTGGAGCTCCACCTGCTCGCCCAGCCCCCCGCGCGCCGGGACAAAGCGCACGCTGCGGAACACGGAGGCGGGCGCCAGCATCTCGGCGACGGCCGCCACCGTCGTCCCGCCGGCCACGGCGATGATGTCGCCCTCCCGCACGTGGCGGCGCAGCCAATCGGCGGCCACCTTGCCCATTTCCCGCTTGACCACGGGGGAGCGATCCGCGTCCCCCGGGACGACGACAATCCGCTCGATCGAAAGCCGCTCGGTCAGTCGTCGCTCCAGCTCCGTCAGGCCAAGCCACTCGCGCACCGCCTTCTCAAGCCGCTCCACCAGGGCTTCTCCTTCCCCCGTAAGCGACATGCCGGCGGGCGAGGAGGTGAGGAGGCCCTGATCGCGGAGGAATTCCACCTCGGCGCGCAACGTCCGCTCCGTCATGCCGAGAGAAGCGGCAAGGGAGCGGCGCCCAACCGGCTGCGTCAGCTGGATTTGCCGCAGGATGCGGTAGCGAAGCGCCAAGACGGCGACGAGATCGGGGGCCAGCTTGGCAAGCAGAGGAATGTCGGCCGTCATCGCAATTCACCTGCATTTGGGACATATTTCGTCCCTCGTAGGTATATTTTGTCCCACTGCGGCGAAAAGAAAAGGCGCCTTTTGGCCCTTCTCGCTTCATCTTTATGATAGGTTTCTTTTCCGATCACCGTCAAGCCCGTTCGGTCTCGCGTTCGAGGACGTCAGTCATAACGCCGCCGTCTGGACGACGGTGGGATGCCCAGCTCTTCCCGGTACTTGGCCACCGTGCGTCGGGCGATGGCAATGCCCTCCTGCGCCAGGAGATCGGCCAGCTTCTGGTCCGACAGGGGCTTCTTCTTGTCTTCCCCGTCGATAAGCGCCCGGATGCGGGCTTTCACGCTTTCGGCCGACGTGGCGCCGCTGGCCGTTTCCACCCCGCCGCCGAAAAAATACTTAAAGGCAAACAGGCCGCGCGGCGTCTGCACGTACTTGTTCGCCGTCGCACGGCTGACCGTGGACTCGTGCAAGCCGGTCATCTCGGCCACGTCCCGGAGTGTAAGCGGTTTCAAATAAGCCACGCCGCGATCCAGGAAATCGCGTTGTCGTTGCACAATGGCCTGGGTGACGCGGTAAATCGTCAAGCGGCGCTGTTCCAGGCTTCGCACCAGCCACAGCGCGGCGTTCAGCCGCTCCTCCACGTAGCGGCGGGCGTCGCGGTCAGCCGAGTCGGCCAGCAGCCGGCGGTACGCGGCATTGATCGTGATGCGGGGGAGGATGTGGTCGTTCAGGACGACCACGTACTCGCCGGAGACGCGCTCGACAAACACGTCGGGCACAATGTAGCGGACGTTGTCGGATGCGTAGGCCAAGCCCGGTTTGGGGTTGAGGGCACGAATGCGATCGGCGGCGCGCTGCACCTCCGACTCGTGCACGCCGAGGGCGGCGGCGATGCGCCCCAGACGATGCGCCGCCAAGTCCTCCAGATGGTCGCGAACAATGGCTTCGGCCAAGGCGTCACGCGGCTGCCGGCGCGCCAGCTGCAACAACAGACACTCGCGCAGATCGCGCGCCCCCACGCCGGGCGGATCGAGGCTCTGCAGTACCTCAAGGGCCCACTGCATCGTATCCACATCGGTACCCGCCGCCGCAGCCGCTTCCGCCAGGGAGAGGTCCAGGTAACCGGCTTCGGTCAAGTTGCCGGCAAGAAACAAGGCGGCACGGCGCACCGGCTCGGGAACCGAGACGTAGCGCAACTGCTCGGCCAGCACCACAAACAGCGTCTCCTCGTCACGGGTGGCCGTTGACAGGGGATCATACGCCTCGGACCAGGCCGCCGCCGTTTCCCGGTCGCCCGAATCGTCCGCGTACGCCATCCAGTCGATCTCCTCTTCCCACTCCGGCTGTACACGGGCCTCGGCATGCTGCTCCCCGTCCCCCAGATACGCCACATCATCGGCATCCACGATGAGGAGCGGGTTTTCATCTGCTTGCTGCCGGAGAAAGGCGACCAGGTCCACGGTCGACAGCTGCAACACCGTCAGCGACTGGCGCAGCTGGGGCGTAAGCGTCAACTTCAGCTTTTGGACTTGCGCCAAACCATAGCTCAACTGCACACGGCATCCCCCCGTCCGGTAACGCTTCGCCATCGTGCGCCCCCGTCCACCGCCCTCACCCTTCCCCCTACATTTTACGAAAAATTGACGGCGGCTGTTCCCTCTTGCATTTTGGTTCCGCATCGTTTATAATGCAAATTGTCGCGAGTCCACTAACGTGCGCTCGTAGCTCAGTTGGATAGAGCGGCGGCCTCCGGAGCCGCGTCTGGCGGGGG
>PKQU01000236.1 GCA_017577925.1 Bacillota bacterium | reverse complement strand
TGACGTGCTGGGCCAGCTGCACGAACAGGGCAATCTCCCGTCGCCGCGGCACGTACCAGAAGCGGCGGCGGGAGGGGTGCACAAAGGCGCCCAGCGTCAGCCAGCGGGCATGGCAGGCGGTGGAGGCATCACTCTGGGGTTTCCACATTGCGTCGCGCACGTATTTCATTCCCGATCCTCCCGCATCAAGGGGATGGCTTGGCGGCGAACCGCAAAGCCGTAACGCTCCAAGTAGTACAGGTAGGTGGCCAGGTCGTCCGTCATCTCGCGGGTCCACACCGTTACGGTATCGACCTGGGCCTGTTGCAGCCATTCTTCCGTCGGCAAGTCATCCTCGGTGAGGAAGCGTCCGGCGCTGAGCCGCCCACGGTCCAGAAGGAGGGCGTACCCCCAGCAGGTGGCCTCGGCGGCCGCCGACAAGAGGGGGACGAGGCGCCGGGCTAGTTCGGTGCGCGCCGCGTCCGATCCGAAGGGCCCGGGCCACGCGAGGACGGGAAAGGTGCGCTGGGCGAGCAAGGCATGCGCCATGTGAACGCCTTCGTCCGCCGTGACGTCAACGAGGAGCAGATGGGAGGGTGACGGGTCCCAGTCCGGAAGGGCATGGCGCAGGTTGTCCACCATGTTGGCCGGCGAGGCGGAATTTCCGATCGGGGCGCCGGTCGACTCGATGGCCTCGCCGTCGAGCCGGGCGAGCAGATCGGGCAGCGCTGCGCCGATGTACGGGCTGTAGGGACCGGCGGCGAACGCGTACCGCTGGTAAAGGGGGTACCACGTCGACGGTGTGATGGCAATGTCAGAAAGCGGGTTCATCACATCGGCTCCTTTGCTACCAAAGCGCGTTTGGGTTGATTGGTCTCCTCGTTAGTGTAAAATAAGAGCAGCGTACGGACAATGCCGGAAAAAACGCCGAAAGGTTCAAAAAAAGGAGGCCGTGCGACGTGGAAATCCTTTCCTTTGTGCTCGGCCCGCTGCAGACCAACTGCTACGTGCTGGTGAACGAGCGCGAGGGGCGGGCTGTTGTGGTGGATGCCGGCATGTACCCCGACGAGCTTATTGCCGCGGTGAAACCATACACCGTGGAGGCGATCCTTCTCACCCATGCCCACTTTGATCACATGGGGGGACTCGAGGAGGTGCGGGAGGCGACAGGTGCCCCGGTCTACATTCATCCTGCCGAGCAGACGTGGCTGCATGACCCGATGAAAAACGGGTCCGGCCTGTGGCCGATGTTTGGGGAAATGCGTGCCCGTCCGGCGGAACGGGAGCTGGAAGACGGTGAGATCCTCAACCTGGCCGGAATGACCTTGACGGTTTTGCACACGCCGGGGCATTCGCCGGGTAGCTGTTCATTTTTGGTCGACGGCCATCTCTTCGGGGGGGACACGTTGTTCGCACAATCCATCGGCCGCACCGACCTCCCCGGCGGCGACTACACGACGCTGATGAGAAGCATTCAGGACAAGATCCTCACCCTGCCCGACGAGACCGTCGTGTGGCCGGGACACGGCCCGCGTACGACGGTTGGCGCGGAAAAGGACACCAATCCCTTCGTGACGGGCATCTTGCGCTGAGACGGTATGGCACATCGGCCGGCTGTCTACACTGGGGAACGGATCACCGGTTCCGGAAGCGATACCCACACCCCGGGCCGGTGATCCGGCCGGTGCGAGCCCAAAAAGAAAACAACCTTCCGCGAGATGGGGAAGGTTGTTCCGGGGGAGGTCGTTTTGTTGGGTGGGGGATTGTGTATCTGGCATAATTGTAGCGAAGCTTGTCTAACCTGTCAAGAAAACGTGTCAGCGGGAGAGGAAAAAAGGTGAAGAATGTCGATTTGGCGAACCG
Source organism: Bacillota bacterium (assembly GCA_017577925.1). Taxonomy (GTDB): domain Bacteria; phylum Bacillota; class Bacilli; order Calditerricolales; family Calditerricolaceae; genus Calditerricola. The sequence goes on along the minus strand of PKQU01000236.1, from coordinate 422 downwards.
CTTGGCGGCCCGCATCCGTGAGGACGGGCCCCTTTCCTTTGCCGCGTTTATGGAAGCGTGCCTTTACGACCCGCAGGGTGGATACTATCTGCGCGCCGGGGACAAGATCGGGCGTTCCGGCGATTTTTACACCGCGCCCGCGGCGCATCCGGTGTTCGGGAAAGCTCTGGCCAGCGCACTGCACGCGATGCGCGACGCGCTGGGCGGGGCCCCGCTCGTCGAAATCGGAGCCGGAACCGGGGCCCTGGCCCGCGCTGTGCTCGACGCGCTGCAAGCCGAGCATCCCGATGTTTACCCGGATGTGCTGTACGGCATCGTGGAACGCAGCCCGACCCTCCGCCGCGCCCAGGCGGAAACGCTCGCTGTCCATCGCCGGCAGGTCCGGTGGGGAGATACGGTGGCCGACGTGGTCGGCGGAGCGG
>PKQU01000235.1 GCA_017577925.1 Bacillota bacterium | reverse complement strand
CTGGATGAACGGGAGCAGCGGCTTTTGGTGTATGGCGCGTTGATTCATGATATCGGGAAGGTGGAAATCCCGCGCAGCATCTTGGCCAAAAAGGGAAAGCCCACGGAGGATGAGTGGCGTCTCATTCAGATGCACGTCATTTGGGGGAAAGAAATCATCAATGCGTATCCGTCGCTACAGGAATTTGCGCCGCTGGTGGAGCTGCACCACGAGCGGCTCGACGGGCGCGGCTATCCGTATGGGCTGAAAGGGGAGCAGGTTCCCAAGCTGGTCCGCATCTTAACGATCATCGACTCCTTTGACGCCATGACGACGGAGCGCCCGTACCAGCAAACCAAAACCTTTGACGAAGCCTTTGCCGAGTTGAAGCGGTGTGCCGGTACGCAGTTTGACCCCTATTACGTGGAACGGTTCATCGCCATGATGCACGAGACGGCCATCTCCCGGTATGTTCCCTCCTAAAGTGGCCCCCACTGCGGTATGATGATCTGTAGGTGATGCACATGAGCCGTTTCGCCGAACCCGATGGCCGTTTTCATGCGTGGCCGCTTTACAGCCTGTGCTTTATTGTCGCCGCCGTTCAAGGCATGCTCCTTCCCGTGCTGGCCCTCCTGCTCGAACGGCAGGGCTTGTCGGCAGCAGCGAACGGGCTGCATGCGGCGTTTCTGTATGTGGGCATCATGGTGGCGGCGCCCCTATCGGAACGGCTGGTCCGCCGATGGGGCTATCGTTCCGTGCTGGTGACCGGCGGCAGTTTGTTGGCCGGGACGCTCTTTTTTTATCCCCTGTGGACCTCGCCGGCGGTGTGGGTGGTTTTGCGCGTGTTGTCGGGCATGGGCGCGGAAATCTTGCATTACGCCGCCCACCTGTGGTTGACGGTCCGTTCCCCGGCGGACAGGCGGGGCCGAATCGTTTCGCTGTACGGCATGGCGTACGGGCTCGGATTTGGCGTCGGGCCGCTTGTGCTGCCCCTCCTCGCCTTCGGTCCGTGGGTGCCCTTTGCCGCAGCGGCGGTGTTTCTTGTTGTCGCGTTGAGCCTCGTGTGGATCAACCCGTCCGAGCGGCCGCCGCGCGTTTCCGATCGTCGACCTGCGCTGAGTCTTTCCCTTTATGCGCGGACATGGCGGCTGGCTTATCTGGCATTGCTTCCCCCGGCGCTGTTTGGTTGGATGGAGGCCACCTTAACCAGCCTCTTTCCCGTGTACGGGGCACGTACGGGCCTGGCGGAGGGATGGGTTTCCGTCAGCTTGTCGGCGTTTACCATCAGCAGTCTTGTCCTGCAGCTTCCCTTGGCGATGGCCGGGGACCGATGGGGGCGGGCTCGCCTTCTTCCCCTGCTGATCGCCGCCGGCGCCGTGCTGTTTTTCCTCATGCCCGCTGCTGGCCGCGGGATGCCGCTGCTCGTGATGATGGCGGTGGCGGGGGCGCTGGTCGGGTCGATCTACACCCTTGGCTTGGCGTATGCGGCCGACCTGGTGCCGAAAAGCCTCCTGCCGACGGCAAACGCGCTGAGCACCATTGGCTTTAGCGTGGCGAGCATCGCCGGGCCGAACCTCGGCGGGCTGGCCATGTCGCATCTGCATCCGTGGGCCCTGTTCTGGGTGATCGGGGGGCCCTTTGCCGGGTATGTTGCCCTGGCATGGGGTTCGCACTGGAAAAGGCGCGCACGACGGACTTCCGCGCGTACACCGACGCTTCGTGAAGAAAGGAGTGTGGAAGCATGATTCGCCACATTCCCGCTCGTGAGCGGTATCGCTATGAAAACAATTGGCTGCAAACGTACTGGCTATTTTCGTTTGACCACTATTATGATCCGAACAATGTCTCCTTTGGACCGCTGCGTGTGTTCAACGACGACGTCATCGCCCCGCGCAGCGGATTTCCGATGCACCCGCACCGGGAGATGGAGATCGTCACCTATGTGTTGCGGGGCGAGCTGACGCACGAAGACAGCCTCGGCAATCGCGGCGTGCTGTCCGCTGGGGATGTGCAGCGCATGTCGGCCGGAACGGGCATTGTCCATTCGGAATGGAACCATGGCGACGAACCGGTGCACCTGTTGCAGATCTGGGTGCTGCCGGAGAGGCGGGGGATTGCGCCGGGGTATGAGCAGCGGTCCTTTTCCCGCGAGGCGCGGACAAACCGGTTGCTTCCGGTGGTGTCCGGACTGGGGCACGACGGCACCCTGCGCATTCATCAGGCGGCGGCCTTTTACGTGTCCCGTCTCGAGGCCGGTCAAACGGTAACCCACACCTTGGCGGACGGCCGGCGCGCGTTT
>PKQU01000005.1 GCA_017577925.1 Bacillota bacterium | reverse complement strand
TGCGCCGATTGATCGAAAGGTTTCGAAAGGAAGGCAAAACGGTCATGTTCTCAAGCCATATCATGAGCGAAGTGCAGCGGCTATGCGACCGGGTCCTGATCCTGCATAAGGGGGTCCTGCGATACAACGGCCGTGTGGAAGCGCTGTACGCCCAACACCGGACAAACGACCTGGATCAGATCATGATGAACATCGTGGGGTGAACCCATGGATTTTCGACAAGTGCGGATCATTTGGAAAAAAGAGATGGTTGACCTGTTTCGCGATCGGAAAACGTGGCTGGTTAGCGTCCTGTTGCCGTTTCTGTTCATCCCGGGCTTGATGTCGTTGATCCTCAACATGGAGTCCCGTTCACAAGAGGCGGCCCGCAAGGATATCCCGATTGTCATACAGGGTGAGCAGGCGCAGATTGTGGCCGCCTTGACGCGGAATCCGGCGATCCGCGTGGTTCATGTGAACGACCCGCAGCAGGCGCTGAAAGAGGGAGAGATCCGCGCGATCGTCAAGCTTGACCCGCAGATCAACGAGAAGTTGCAGCGCAACCAAACGGCTGAGATTGAGGTTTTCTACGACCCGACCAACCCGAAATCGGCCATCGCCCAAAATCTATTGAAAAGCCATTTGCAAGCGGTGCAAGACCAACTGGTTGCCGCCCGACTGGCTCGCTTGCAGTTGTCGCCAGAGATTGTGAAGCCGCTCGACATCCAGTCGCGCAGTGTTGCCACGGAGCAGCAGAAGACCGGCGGGTTTTTTGCCTTTATCCTCCCCTTTCTGCTGGTGGTTTCAACCGCCTCCGGCGGCATGGCGGCGGCGGTTGATCTCGTTGCGGGCGAGAAGGAACGGGGAACGTTGGAAGCCCTGCTCACCGCTCCGGTTCACGGAATGTCGGTATTGACGGGAAAATGGCTGACCGTTACGTTGATGGGCTGCATCAGCGCACTGGCTTCGGTCTGCAGCCTGTTGTTGTCCTTTCGGTTCGCTCCACAACTTGCGGGCCTGCAAGGGGGCGATTTTCCCGATCCGGTTCACGCCGTTAGCGGGGCAAACGTTGCGCTCTTGCTCCTGTTTTTGGTGCTGTTGTCGATGATGTTTGCCGCTCTGATGCTGGGGCTGAGTTCGCTTGCGAAATCGTTCAAGGAGGCGCAAACCTATATCACCCCTGTGCTGTTGGTGGCGATGGTGCCGTCGTACTTGACGATGTCGCTGGCACCGAACGAGATCCCGACCGCCTATTTTTTCATCCCGGTCTTGAACGTTGTCGCGGTGATGAAGCAGCTGTTTCACGGGGTGACGCAGTGGGGGGCTGTGCTGGGCGCGATGGGGAGCACCGGCTTGTTTGTCGTGCTGGCCATCGTGTTGGCCGCCACGTTGTTCCGTCGTGAGTCGCTGATTGTGAAGGGGTAAGGTTCGCCATCGAGGTGAGGCCCCTGCTTCCGGCGTTTGAGCTTGCTCCCGTAGCAGGTATCTTCGTACCCGAGCCCCCGGCCCAGGAAATGGGCCGGGGGTTTTGCCTTCGCGGACCGGTGGGACGTCACACGTTCAAAACGGAACTGTCACAATGTCGTAAGCCGATTTGTTAAGAATATCACAATAATCCCCCTCGTGATTTACTAGACTAAAAGGCGAAGGGAATATCACTTTACAAAACGTTGACGAGGGGGAGGGTAACATGATCCGTTTCTTACGGGAAAGTCTCGTCGCCAGTTATTTGCTATTGGTCGTGAGGTTATATCTGGGGTATACGTGGCTCACAGCAGGATGGGAGAAAATCACAGGGGAATTTGACGCGAGCGGCTTTTTGCGTGGAGCGGTGGCGAAAGCGACCGGTGAGCATCCTGCCGTCCCGATGTGGTGGGCCAAATTCCTAGAGGGGTTTGCCATCCCCCATGTCGAGTTGTTTAACGTCCTCGTTCCATGGGGGGAGTTCCTGGTGGGCCTGGGGTTGATCCTCGGGTGCTTCACAACTGCGGCCATCTTCTTTGGAATGGTCATGAACTTTGCCTTTCTGTTTAGCGGAACCACTAGCATAAACCCCCAAATGGTTCTGCTGAGCATTTTCGTCATTGTGGCGGGTGCAAACGCCGGCAAAATCGGTCTGGATTATTTTGTTTCGCCGTATATGAAAAGGATGTGCAACGCGTTTTTCAAGCACGGGAATGGGGCGGCGGGGGCCTGAGCATCCTTTCTCCTGAGGGGGAAGTTGGACGTTTTCCTACACTGCTTGCTGCCCTAGCCCGTGGCGTTCTCGGCTCCGTGCGGCACGGCAGGAGCTAGTTGGTCGTCTGCCTGGCCTTGGGGGGAAAACAACGGCAAAGGGCTTGGTATGCCACCGCGATTTCCGCCCCTACCCGCGCGTTGTGCTGGACCAGGGCGATGTTGGCCTTGAGACTGGCGCCGCCGGTCAGCTCCTTCACGCGGCGGAGCAGAAACGGGGTGACGGCCTTGCCGCGGATGTTCTGGGCCTTGGCTTCCGCCAGCGCCGTGTCGATGGCCCGCCGCACGACGGCCTCGTCGAGGGCATCTTCGGCGGGGATGGGGTTGGCCACCACCACGCCGCCGGCGAGCCCCAGATCCCACTTGGCCTTGAGTAGCGCGGCCACCTCCTGCGGCGTATCGAGCCGGTAGTCGACCCGAAAGCCGCTGGTGCGCGTGTAGAAGGCAGGGAATTCATCGGTCTGGTACCCCACCACCGGAACACCCCGCGTTTCGAGGTATTCGAGGGTCCGCCCGATGTCGAGGATCGCCTTAGCTCCCGCGCAGACGACAGCTACGTTGGTCTGGGCCAGCTCCGTCAGGTCGGCGGAGATGTCCAGCGTTTCGTTCACGTCGCGGTGCACGCCGCCAATGCCGCCGGTGACGAAAACGGCAATGCCGGCGAGGCGAGCGGCGATCATGGTGGCCGAGACGGTGGTGGCCCCCATTTTGCGCTGGGTTAGCGCGTAGGGGATGTCCCGCCGGCTCACCTTGAGCACGTCGGACCGCGTGGAAAGCGCTTCTAACTCGCTGGTGCTGAGCCCGATCTTGATCTTGCCGTCGACAATCGCAATGGTTGCCGGCACGGCTCCATGTGCTCGGATGATGTCCTCAATGGCGTGGGCCGTCTCCAGGTTTTGCGGGTAGGGCATGCCGTGGGAGATAATGGTGGACTCCAAGGCGACCAGCGGTTTTCCGGCTTCGCGGGCCGCTTGCACTTCGTCGGAGAAGACCAGCCATTGTTCGGACATGGGATCATTCCTCCTGCACCCACGGGCCGAAATCAGCAAGCCATTCGAATCCTGCCTCGGCTAGAATGAAAGGGAGAGAGATTGAAAGGACTCCTTCCCCGATTATCGGCGATGTGCCGCTGTTGCATCAATGGTTTCTTCGCGTTTGACTGCGGAAGGACTGACAGCGGGTGAACGGAACAGATTCGGGGCAGGAAGGTGAGGAGCACATGGAAGAGCGAGCCGCGTGGTTGACGTTCTCGCCTTCGCTCGTGGTTGCCGACGCGCAACGGTATGTGTACTACCGACCGAGTCCGCTTATTGACCTGAAAATCCGTCCGGGTGATCCGATCAAACCCGGATCGGTGACCGATAAGGCGCTGCGCCTAGAACGTGAGGTAGCCGAATGGCGAGATGAATGCCTGTTTGGTGTCGCGTATTTCGGCCTATCGGTCCCGATTAAAGAGACCGGACGTATGAAAGGCGTGGTTACCCTTATTTTTCCCCAGTCGTTTGCTTCCCAGGCGCCTTTCCCGCCGACTGCCTCGTTCTTAACCGTATGGGACCGTGAACGCTGGGTCCCGATTGCCGTGGAAGACATCATTTACTTAGAAGCGCAAAACCGCAAGACGTTCATCCAAGCGACCGGCGCTCAAGGTCTTCACCGGGCCCCGCTTTCGACGTTAGAAAAATCCCTTCCGCCCGATCGTTTTGCCCGCATTCATCGGGCGTATATCGTCAACGTGCACCGGATCACGGAAATCCATCCCGATTCGCATTCCACCTTCCGGATCGTGATGTCTGACGGTTCGCGTCTGTACGTGAGCCGATCGTATGCGCCACTGTTGCGCCGGCGGCTTGGGTTTTAGCTTCACGAGCCCTGCTCCCGGTGGTTGGCGCGGTCCTGTGTGCAGAAGCCAACTCATGTTGCAAAAATGACCGTTGGGGTATAAAAATAGCCATTTGGTGCAAAACCTATCGATGGCCCACCCTTCCTTTGCTAAGGTTAAGAAATTGAAGACAATATGAAAGGGGAAGGGGATAGCATGTTGGCAAACGAGGAAATGAAAGCGCTTCTTGGTGATTCCCGCCTTCATGCGCGCATTACCACGGCGGAAGAAGCGGCTTCGTGGATTAAGGATGGAATGACGGTCGGCTTAAGCGGTTTTACGCGTGCGGGAGAGCCCAAGGCGGTGCCGTTTGCGTTGGCCAACCGCGCGAAACAGGAGCCGCTCAAACTCAACATCATCACCGGGGCATCCCTCGGATCCGACGTGGATCGCGTACTGGCGGAAGCCGGCATCGTGCGGCGGCGTCTGCCGTACCAGTCCGACGATGTGATGCGGCAAAAGATAAACCGCGGCGAAATTCTCTACATCGATCAGCATTTGTCCCATACTGCCGAGTGGATCCGCGAAGGCGTGCTCCCCCCGATTGATGTGGCGATTGTTGAGGCGTTGGCCGTTACGGAGGAGGGCCTCGTCATCCCGACGACGTCGGTGGGGAATACGTCGCTTTTCGTCCAGCGGGCGCGACATGTGATTCTCGAGATTAACACTGCACAGCCGCGGGCGCTTTACGGCATTCACGACGTGTATGAAGTCGGCGAACGCGGCGCGCGGAAGCCGATTCCCCTCGTCAACCCGTCCGATCGCATCGGGTTGCCCGGTATCCCGGTGGATCCGGACAAAATTGTCGCGGTGGTCTTCACCCATCAGCCCGATTCGCCTTCTCCCATTACTGCACCCGATGCCGTGACAGACCAAATTGCGGCAAACATCCTTCAATTTTTGCGAAACGAAGTCGCCGCGGGTCGGCTCACACCGCGCCTTGCGCCGTTGCAGGCGGGCATCGGCTCGGTAGCCAATGCGGTGCTATACGGGCTGATGCATTCGGAGTTCCACGACCTTGAGTTTTATTCTGAAGTGCTCCAAGATGCTGTCTTTGATCTCATCGACGCGGGCAAAGTTGTGTTCGCTTCGGCATCGGCCATTACGCTGACGGAGAAGAAGATGCAAGAAGTCTTTCGGGATTTCGATGCGTATCGAAATCGTTTGCTTTTACGTCCGCAAGAAATTTCCAATCATCCGGAGATCGTCCGGCGGCTCGGCTTGATCTCGATTAACACGGCGCTGGAAGCCGACATCTACGGCAACGTCAATTCCACGCACGTGCGGGGTACGCGGATGATGAACGGGATCGGGGGGTCTGGCGACTTTGCCCGGAATGCCCGTCTGGCGATCTTCGTGACCAAATCGATCGCGCAGAAGGGCGCGGTCTCGCGCATTGTTCCGTTCGTTTCCCACGTCGATCACACCGAACACGACGTTGATGTTCTGGTTACGGAATACGGGTATGCCGATCTCCGGGGACTCGCGCCGATCGAGCGGGCACCGCTGATCATCGAACGATGCGCGCATCCCGACTACCGTCCGTTGCTGATGGAATACTACCGCGAGGCATTAAAACACGGGGGCCACACGCCGCACGTCCTCGAAAAGGCGTTCAGCTTTCATCTGGCATATGAACGCAACGGATCGATGCGCACCGCCGCGGGTATCGGGGTGATCGGGCGGTAACGGAGTCGCAGGGTGCGTCCGGCTGACAAATTCCCTTCTAATAAAATAAATATATGGGACATTCCTGTAGGCCTACAGGGGTAAACAGATCTCCGATGAACGTCATGGCCATTGCGTCTCTCCTTGCAATGGCATTTTTCTTTGCGATATAATAGTGGACGTTGGTCGTGGGATGGGTAGGCGATGAAGCGGAAGGTTGCCGACACACCCGGCCCCATTGCCATGACGGGTGGTCGGGGAATTTCCGTGGAGCGGGGCGAAAACGGGAAACTGGGCGATGAAGGAGGGGACACATCATGGCAAAAGCGAAGCAAAAAATCCGCATTCGGCTGAAGGCGTACGATCATCGCATTCTCGATCAGTCGGCGGAAAAGATCGTGGAAACGGCGAAGCGTTCCGGGGCGAGCGTGTCGGGGCCGATTCCGCTGCCGACGGAGCGTACGGTGTTCACCATTCTGCGGGCGCCGCACAAGTACAAGGATTCCCGCGAACAGTTCGAGATGCGCACGCACAAGCGCCTCATCGATATCCTCAATCCCACGCCGCAAACCGTTGACGCGTTGATGCGCCTGGACCTGCCGTCGGGCGTGGACATCGAGATCAAGCTCTGATGGGACGGGCGATTCAAGGAGGTGGCTGAAGGTGGCGGACGTGAAAGGGATTCTGGGCAAGAAGCTCGGGATGACGCAGGTGTTTACGGAAGACGGCAACGTGGTCCCGGTGACGGTCATCCAAGCGGGTCCGTGCGTTGTGTTGCAAAAGAAGGACAAGGAAAACGACGGCTACGAGGCCATCCAGCTCGGTTTTGAAGACAAGAAGCTGTCGCGGGCCAACAAGCCGGAGATCGGCCATGCGCAGAAGGCGGGCACGACACCGAAGAAGTTTATCCGCGAGATCCGCGGCGTCGACCTGAGCAAGTACGAAGTGGGGCAGGAAGTGCGCGTGGACATCTTCTCCCCGGGTGAACGGGTTGACGTTGTTGGCACCTCGAAGGGGAAAGGCTTCACCGGCGCCATCAAGCGGCACAACCAGTCGCGCGGTCCGATGGCCCACGGCTCGAAGTACCACCGTGGTCCGGGTTCGATGGGTTCCATCGCGCCGAACCGCATCTTCAAGAACCAGACGATGCCGGGGCGCATGGGTAACGAGCGGGTGACGATCCAGAACCTGGAGATCGTGAAGGTGGATCCGGAGCGCAACCTGCTTCTTGTGAAGGGTTCGGTTCCGGGCATCGTGAACAGCTACCTGGTCATCAAGTCCACGGTGAAGAAAGGGAAGTAAGCGGTAACGACCGCGGAAAGGAGGATCCCCCATGCCCAAAGTCGCACTGTACAACATGGAAGGGACCCAGATCGGCGAGATTGAGCTTTCCGACGCCGTGTTCGGCATCGAGCCCCATGTGCACGTGCTGCACCAGTATGTCGTCATGCAGCAGGCGTCCGAGCGGAGCGGCACCCACTCCACGAAAACCCGCAGCGAGGTGCGGGGCGGTGGCCGCAAGCCGTGGCGGCAAAAAGGTACCGGTCGTGCGCGTCATGGGAGCATTCGCGCGCCGCAATGGGTGGGCGGCGGCACGGTGCACGGGCCCAAGCCGCGCGAATACGGCTTCAAGCTGCCGAAGAAGGTGCGCCGGCTGGCGATGAAGTCGGCCCTGTCGGCCAAGGTGCGTGACGGCGAGCTGATCGTCCTCGACAAGCTGGCCTTTGAGAAGCCGAAGACCAAGAACATGGTGGCCGTGCTCAAGAACCTGAAGGTCGACCGCAAGGCGCTTGTGGTCGGCGGCGAGTTTGACGAGACGGTGTGGCTGTCGGCGCGCAACATTCCGGGTGTGAAGTACTTGGCGGCCCACAAGATCAACGTGCTCGACGTGCTGCGCCACGACAAGCTGATCATGACGCAGGACGCGGTGGCCAAAGTGGAGGAGGTGCTGGGCAAATGAAGGACCCGCGGGACATCATCAAGCGTCCGATCATTACCGAAAAGAGCACCGACCTGATGGCCGAAAAAAAGTACGTGTTTGAAGTGGACCTGAACGCTAACAAGATCGAGATCAAGAAGGCGGTGGAGGCCATCTTCGGCGTCAAGGTGGCCAAAGTGAACACGATGCGCGTCAAGCCGAAGAAAACCCGCTTTGGCCGCTTCGTCGGGCGCACGAAAGAATGGAAGAAGGCGATCGTGACGCTCACGCCGGACAGCAAACCGATCGAAATCTTCGAGAACGCGTAAGGGACAGAGCCGCGTGAAGGAGGGAACGCGCGATGGGCATCAAGAAGTTTAAGCCGACCTCTCCGGGGATCCGGCAGATGACGGTGTCCACCTTTGAGGAGATCACCACGGACAAGCCGGAAAAATCCCTGCTCGTGCCGCTGAAGAAGCACGCTGGCCGCAACAATCAGGGCCGCATCACCGTGCGTCATCGTGGCGGCGGGCACAAGCGAATGTACCGCATCATCGACTTCAAGCGCGACAAGGACGGCATTCCCGGGAAAGTGGCCACAATCGAATACGACCCGAACCGTTCGGCGCGCATCTGTCTGATTCACTACCGCGACGGTGAAAAGCGTTACATTCTCCATCCGGTTGGGCTGAAGGTGGGCGACACCATCATGTCCGGACCGGATGCCGACATCAAGGTGGGCAACGCACTGCCGCTGGAGAAGATCCCGGTGGGTACGATTATCCACAACATTGAGCTGAAGCCGGGCAAGGGTGGTCAGCTGGCCCGCGCTGCGGGGGCGGCCGCGCAGGTGGTGGGCCACGACGGCGACTATGTCATTGTGCGCCTCACCTCCGGCGAGATCCGCAAGATCCACAAGAATTGCCGCGCTACCATCGGCCAGGTGGGCAATCTCGACCACGAGAACATCACCCTCGGTAAGGCGGGCCGCGCGCGCTGGCTTGGTCGCCGTCCGACGGTGCGCGGTTCGGCGATGAACCCGGTCGATCACCCGCACGGCGGTGGTGAAGGGAAGGCGCCGATCGGTCGCAAGCACCCGGTTACGCCGTGGGGTAAGCCGACGCTGGGGTACAAGACGCGCAAGAAGAACAACCCGAGCGACAAGTTCATCATTCGCCGCCGCAAGAAATAACGCGCGCGCGGCATGACGGCCTGAGGCGAAAGGAGGAGAATCGATGGGTCGCAGCCTGAAGAAAGGTCCCTTTGCCGACGAACACCTGCTCAAGAAGATTCGCGAGCTGAACGAGAAAGGGGAAAAACGGGTCATCAAGACGTGGTCCCGCCGTTCGACGATCTTCCCCGAATTCGTTGGCCACACCATCGCCGTCTACGACGGCCGCAAGCACGTGCCGGTGTACATCACTGAGGACATGGTGGGGCATAAGCTCGGCGAATTTGCGCCGACGCGGACGTTCCGCGGTCACGCCGGTGACGACAAGAAGACGAAGAAGTAACGGCGACGCGCCTGAGAGGAGGGTACGGTCATGGAAGCTCGTGCGATCGCGCGCTACGTGCGCATTGCGCCGCGCAAGGCTCGCCTGGTTGTCGACCTGATTCGCGGCAAGGACGTGGGCGAGGCGTTCGCCATCCTGCGCCACACGCCGAAGAAGGCTGCTCCGATCGTGGAGAAGCTCCTGAAGTCGGCGATCGCCAACGCGGAGCACAACCATAACATGGATCCGAAGAAGCTCTACATCAGCAAGATCTACGTCGATGAGGGGCCGACGATGTACCGCATCCGGCCGCGTGCCCGAGGTCGGGCCTACCGCATCCGCAAGCGGACCAGCCACATCACCGTAGTGGTGGCGGAAAAGCAGCCCAAAGCCGTCGCCCAACCTGCTGAAACCCCGAAAGCCGAGAAGAACCAAGAGGCGCAGAAGAAGGAGGGATAACGCGTGGGTCAGAAAGTAAGCCCGGTTGGCCTGCGGATCGGCATCATTCGCGACTGGCAATCCCGTTGGTACGCGGAAAAGGATTACGCGGATCTGCTGCATGAGGACATCAAGATTCGCGATTACCTGAAGAAGCGCCTGAAGGACGCGGCCGTGTCGACCATCGAGATTGAACGGGCGGCAAACCGCGTCAACATCACCATTCACACGGCCAAGCCGGGGATGGTGATCGGCAAGGGCGGCGCGGAAGTGGAAAACCTGCGCAAAGAGCTGACCAAGCTGACGAACAAGCGCGTGCACATCAACATTCATGAGATCAAGCAGCCGGATCTCGACGCGCAGATTGTCGCCGAGAACATCGCGCGGCAGATCGAAAACCGCATTTCCTGGCGTCGCGCGATGAAGCAAGCCATCCAGCGAGCCATGCGCGCGGGGGCCAAGGGCGTAAAGACGCAGGTAAGCGGTCGCCTTGGCGGCGCGGAAATTGCCCGTACCGAAGGATACAACGAGGGGACGGTTCCGCTGCACACGCTGCGCGCCGACATCGACTACGGCTTTGCCGAAGCCCATACCACGTACGGTCGCATTGGCGTGAAGGTGTGGATCTACCGCGGCGACGTCCTGCCGAAGAAGAATCAGGCGCAAGAAGCGGTTGAGGAAGGGGGCAAGTGACCATGTTGATGCCGAAGCGCGTCAAGTACCGCAAGGAGCAGCGCGGTCGGATGAAGGGGCGCGCCAAGGGCGGCACGACCATCGCCTTTGGGGAGTACGGCCTGCAGGCGCTGGAGCCGGCGTGGATCACCAACCGACAAATTGAGGCAGCCCGTATCGCCCTGACGCGCTACATCCGCCGGGGCGGGAAAGTGTGGATTAAGATCTTCCCGCACAAGCCGGTGACGGCGAAGCCCCTCGAAGTGCGGATGGGGAGCGGGAAAGGTTCTCCGGAAAAGTGGGTCGCAGTGGTCAAGCCCGGCAAGATCCTGTTCGAGCTGGCCGGCGTGCCGGAGGACGTCGCCCGCGAAGCGCTGCGGCTTGCCGCTCACAAGCTGCCCATCAAGTGCAAGTTTGTGAAACGCGAGGATCTGGGTGGTGAGCAGCAATGAAGATGAAGGCGAGCGACTTCCGGAACATGACCACGGCGGAAATCGAAAAGAAAATCCGCGATCTGAAAGAGGAGCTGTTCAACCTCAACTTCCAGAAGGCGACGGGTCAGCTGGAGAACCCGGCCCGCATCCGCGAAATCCGCAAGGCCATCGCGCGCGCGAAGACGGTTCTTCGCGAGCGGGAATTGGGCATCCGCTAATCGAGAGGAGGGGTTTCGGTGGCACAACAAGAGCGTGGCAAGCGCAAGGTACTGATCGGCAAAGTGGTCAGCGACAAGATGGACAAATCGATCGTCGTGCTCGTGGAGACCTACAAGCGCCATCCGCTCTACAAGAAGCGGGTGCTGCGTTCCAAGAAGTACATGGCCCACGATGAGCACAACGAAGCCAAGATCGGCGACGTGGTGAAGATCATGGAGACGCGGCCGCTGTCGAAACGCAAGCGGTGGCGCCTGGTGGAGATCCTGGAGCGGGCGTCGGCGGAGGACAAGGCGGCGCTGGTGGAACAGCAGCCCGAGCCGGCTGACGAAGCGCTGGTCCAGGCCGAATGACGCACGGCAAGGAGGGTGAAGGACGATGATTCAACCGCAAACGCGACTGGTTGTGGCGGACAACTCCGGCGCGCGGGAAATCATGTGCATTCGCGTGCTGGGCGGCTCGAATCGCCGTTACGCGAACATCGGCGACATCATTGTCGCGTCGGTTAAGCAAGCGACGCCCGGTGGCGTTGTCAAGAAGGGGGACGTCGTGAAGGCGGTTGTCGTCCGTTCCAAGCGCGGTGTGCGCCGTCCGGACGGCTCGTACATTCGTTTTGACGACAACGCGGCGGTGATCATCCGCGAGGACAAAAGCCCCCGTGGTACGCGGATCTTCGGCCCGGTGGCCCGGGAGCTGCGCGAGAAAGATTTCATGAAGATCATCTCCCTCGCTCCGGAAGTGCTGTAAACAGGCGAGCGGAAGCAAAGGAGGTGCCGAGCGATGTCTCAACCGAAGCTGCACGTCAAAACCGGCGACCTGGTCATGGTCATCGCAGGCAAGGACAAGGGCAAGAAGGGGCGTATCCTGAAGGCCTTCCCGAAAAAGCAGCGCGTGCTGGTGGAAGGCGTCAACCTGATCAAGAAGCACGTCCGTCCGTCGCCGGACAACCCGCAGGGCGGCATCATCACCGTCGAAGCGCCCATCCATGTGTCCAATGTCATGCCCATCGATCCGAAGACGGGCCAGCCGACGCGCGTGGGGTACAAAATTCTCGAGAACGGCAAGAAGGTGCGCATCGCCAAGAAGTCGGGTGCCGTGCTCGACTGATGGAGCTTAAGAGAGAAAGGAGGGTCCCGACATGGGTGCACGGTTGAAGGAGAAGTATCTCAACGAAGTGGTTCCGGCTTTGATGAAAAAATTTGGTTACCGCAACGTGATGGAAGTGCCGAAAATCGAGAAAGTGGTCATCAACATGGGCGTCGGCGAAGGGGCGCAGAATCCCAAGGCCATCGACAGCGCGGTGGAAGACCTGACGCTCATCGCCGGCCAGAAGCCGGTGGTGACGCGGGCCAAGAAATCGATCGCCGGCTTCAAGATCCGCCAGGGGATGCCCATTGGCGTGAAGGTGACCCTGCGCGGCGACCGCATGTACCATTTCCTCGACAAGCTGTTCCACGTGGCGCTGCCTCGCGTGCGCGACTTCCGCGGCGTGTCGCCCCGCTCCTTTGACGGGCGCGGCAACTACAACCTGGGGCTGAGGGAGCAGCTCATCTTCCCGGAGATTGACTACGACAAGGTGGACAAAATCCGCGGGATGGACGTCTGCATTGTGACGACGGCGAAGACCGACGAAGAGGCGCGGGAGCTTCTCGAGCAGCTCGGCATGCCCTTCCGCAAGCAATAACGATGGGGTAAGGAGGGATTGACGTGGCTCGCAAAGCGCTGATCATCAAGTCCAAACGGAAGCCGAAATTCAAGGTGCGCGCCTATACCCGCTGTGAGCGGTGCGGCCGTCCGCATTCCGTGTACCGCAAGTTCAAGTTGTGCCGGATTTGCCTGCGCGAACTGGCGTACAAGGGCCAAATCCCGGGCCTGAAAAAGGCGAGCTGGTAAGCCCCCGACCAGGGAAGGAGGTAGCTATCCATGGTGATGACCGATCCCATTGCCGATATGCTCACGCGCATCCGGAACGCCAACTTGGTCCGCCATGACATGGTGGAAGTTCCGGCGTCCAAGCTGAAGCGCGAGATCGCCGAGATTCTGAAACGGGAAGGCTTCATCCGCGATGCGGAATACATCGACGACGGCAAGCAGGGCATCCTGCGCATCTTCCTCAAGTACGGTCCCAACAACGAGCGCGTGATCACCGGGATCAAGCGGATTTCCAAGCCGGGCCTGCGCGTGTACGCGAAAAAGGACGAGATCCCGCGCGTGCTGGGCGGCCTTGGCATCGCCATCCTTTCCACGTCCAAGGGCGTCATGACGGATAAGGAAGCGCGGAAAGCAAACGTCGGCGGCGAAGTGATCTGCTACGTGTGGTAACGGACGAGACG
Source organism: Bacillota bacterium (assembly GCA_017577925.1). Lineage (GTDB taxonomy): Bacteria > Bacillota > Bacilli > Calditerricolales > Calditerricolaceae > Calditerricola. The sequence continues at coordinate 11,361 of PKQU01000005.1, read as the reverse complement.
AACGGAGGTGTCAGGCATGTCCCGTGTTGGTCGGAAACCGGTCGTCATCCCCGAAGGGGTTGAGGTGACGATCAACGGTCAGGAAGTGACCGTTAAAGGTCCGAAGGGGACCCTTACCCGCACGTTCCATAAGGACATGACGATCAAGAAAGAGGGCAACCAGCTCATCGTCGAGCGCCCCTCGGACGACAAGTTCCACAAGGCACTGCACGGCACGACGCGGAGCCTTCTCGCCAACATGATTGAAGGGGTCACGAACGGGTTCAGCAAGACCCTTGAGCTGGTCGGCGTTGGCTACCGCGCGGCAAAGAGCGGCAAGAACGTGACGCTGACGGTCGGCTATTCTCACCCGGTCGTGGTTGAGCCGGACCCGGGCATTGAGCTGGAAGTGCCGGAGCAGACGAAGATCGTCGTCAAGGGCATCGACAAGGAAGCCGTGGGGCAGATGGCGGCCAAGATCCGCAAGATCCGTGAGCCCGAACCGTACAAGGGCAAGGGGATCAAGTACGCCGACGAGGTCATTCGCCGCAAGGAAGGCAAGAAAGGCAAGTAACACACGTCGCGTAGGCAGGGGTAGGAAAGGAGTGAACGTCGCATGATTCAAAAGCCGAGTCGGAACGAGCTGCGCAAAAAGCGCCACTTGCGCGTGCGCAAAAAGGTGTTCGGCACGCCGGAGCGGCCGCGGCTGAACGTATTCCGGTCGAACAAGCACATCTACGCCCAGATTATTGATGACCTGAAGGGTCACACGCTGGTATCGGCGTCGACGCTGGACAAGGAGCTACGCGACCAGATCGAGAACGGCGGCAACGTGGAGGCGGCGGCCAAGGTCGGCGCCCTGGTGGCCAAGCGGGCCCTGGCGAAAGGGATCACCAAGGTGGTCTTTGACCGCGGCGGGTACAAATACCATGGCCGGGTGAAGGCGCTGGCCGAGGCGGCGCGCGAGGCGGGCCTCGAATTCTGATCGATGCGGCAAAGGAGGGACCATCATGCGCATTGACCCCAGCAAGCTCGAGCTGGAAGAGAAAGTTGTACAGATCAACCGCGTGGCAAAAGTGGTGAAGGGCGGTCGGCGCTTTAGCTTCAGCGCCCTGGTGGTCGTGGGCGACCGCAACGGTCACGTAGGCTTCGCTCTGGGAAAAGCGGCGGAAGTGCCGGACGCTATCCGCAAGGGCATTGAGGCGGCGAAGAAGAACCTCATCAAAGTGCCGCTGCGCGGGACGACCATCCCTCACGAAGCGATCGGCCATTTCGGTGCGGGGAAGGTGCTGATCAAACCGGCCTCGCCGGGTACCGGGGTTATCGCCGGCGGTCCGGTGCGCGCGGTGTTGGAGCTGGCCGGCATCACCGACGTGCTCTCCAAATCGCTGGGTTCCAACAACGCCATCAACATGGTGCGGGCGACGATGGACGCGCTCCAGCAGCTCCGCACGCCGGAACAAATTGCCAAGCTGCGCGGGAAGTCGGTTCAGGAGTTGCTTGGATAAGGGGGGAACGACGGTGGCGAAGAAGCTCGCAATCACCCTCAAGCGCAGCCTGATTGGCCGCCCCGAGAAGCATCGGGTGACAGTGCGGACGCTTGGGTTGCGCAAGCTGCACCAGACGGTCGTGCACGAGGACAACCCGGCCATTCGCGGCATGATCAATCAGGTGCGCCATTTGGTCGAGGTTAAGGAAATCGACGCGTAACGCGAGCCCCATTTCGGAAAAGGCTCAGGAGGTGTGATCATGAAACTGCACGAACTGAAACCGGCTCCGGGTTCCCGCAAGCGGAAGAAGCGCGTCGGCCGCGGTACCTCGAGCGGCCACGGGAAGACGGCCACGCGCGGGACGAAAGGGCAATGGGCCCGTTCCACGGTTCGTCCCGGGTTTGAAGGCGGGCAGATGCCGCTGTACCGCCGGCTGCCCAAGCGTGGCTTCACCAATCCGCTGCGCAAGGAATACGCCATTGTCAACGTGGAGGCCCTCAATCGGTTCCCCGAGGGTACGGTGGTGACGCCGGAGCTCTTGGTGGCGGAAAAGCTGGTCAAGAACGTGAAGGACGGCATCAAGATCCTGGGCGACGGCGAGCTGAAGGTGAAACTGACGGTTCAGGCCCACAAGTTCTCCCGTTCGGCGATCGAGAAGATTGAGGCTGCCGGTGGCAAGGCCGAGGTGGTCTGATGTTCCGGACGCTTGCCAACATCATGCGGGTGGAGGACCTGCGGCGGAAGATCCTGTTCACGCTGGCCATGCTCGTGGTCTTCCGCATCGGCAGCTTTATCCCCGTGCCCAACATCAACGTCGAGCTCCTTGAGGCGTGGAGCGAGCAGAACCGCGTGTTCGGCTTTTTCAACACCTTCACGGGCGGCGCCCTCGAAAACTTCTCCATCTTCGCCATGGGCGTGATGCCGTATATCACGGCGTCCATCATCGTGCAGCTTCTGTCGATGGACGTTGTGCCGAAGTTTGCCCAATGGGCACGGGAAGGGGAAGCCGGGCGGCGCAAGCTGGCCCAGTACACCCGCTACTTCACCGTGATCATCGCGCTGATCCAGTCGACGGGGATGGCCATCGGATTTAACAACCTGGTGCCGGGGCTTGTCATTGACCCCGACGTGCCCACCTATGCGCTCATTGCGCTCGTTCTGACGGCCGGCACCACTTTTCTGATGTGGCTGGGTGAGCAGATCACGGAAAAGGGGATCGGCAACGGCATCTCGATCCTCATTTTCGCCGGGATCGTGGCCGGAATCCCCAACGGCCTTCGCGCCATCTATGCCTCGGAGTTCGTGCAGGCCGGCGACAAGCTCTTTTTGAGCATCCTCAAGATGGTCGCCGTGTTGATCGGTGTTCTGCTGGTGGTCGTCGGGGTGATCTTCGTCCAGCAGGGGGTGCGCAAGATCCCGGTCCAGTACGCCAAGCGTGTGGTCGGCCGCCGCATGTACGGCGGGCAGTCGACGCACATTCCGATCAAGGTAAACGCTGCGGGCGTGATTCCAGTGATCTTCGCCATCTCGCTGCTCATCTTCCCGCCGACGATCGCCCAGTTCTGGGCCGGTGCGCCGGTGGCGGACTGGATTATCCGTAACTTTGACTACCGCGCGCCGCTCGGCATGTTCCTGTACGTGCTCTTAATCATCGGGTTTACCTACTTCTACACCTTCGTCCAGATCAACCCGGTGCAGATGGCCGAGAACTTGAAAAAGTACGGGGGCTACATCCCCGGCATTCGCCCGGGTCAGGCGACGTCGGCATACATTACCCGGGTGCTCAACCGCATCACGCTGTTCGGCGCCCTATTTCTGGCGGCCGTCGCCATCCTGCCGGTCTTCTTCACGGCGGTAGCCAACTTGCCGGCCAGCGTGCAGATCGGGGGTACGGCGCTCTTGATCGTCGTCGGCGTGGCGCTGGAGACGATGAAGCAGATTGAAAGCCAGCTCATCAAACGCCACTACAAGGGGTTCATCCGGTAACGAGCCCCGCGGGATGGAGGGATACGGGTGAACATCGTGTTCATGGGGCTTCCGGGAGCCGGGAAGGGAACGCAGGCGGAACGGATCGTGGCCAGCTTCGGCATCCCCCATATCTCCACCGGGGACATGTTCCGCCAGGCGGTGCGCGAGGGGACGCCGCTGGGGTTGAAGGCCAAGGAATACATGGACAAAGGGCTCCTGGTGCCGGACGAGGTGACGGTGGGCATTGTCCGCGAGCGCCTCAGCCAGGGCGACTGCGCCAAAGGCTTTCTCCTCGACGGGTTCCCGCGCACGGTTCCCCAGGCGGAAGCCCTCGACGCGACGCTTGCGGAGCTGGGTCGGCGTTTGGATCACGTCATCTACCTCGACGTGCGCAAGGAAACGCTCCTCGCCCGCCTGACCGGCCGGCGCATCTGCCGCCAGTGCGGGGCAACCTACCACGTGGTCTTCAATCCGCCGCGCCAGGAAGGCGTGTGCGACAAATGTGGCGGTGAGCTGTACCAGCGGGACGACGACAAGGAAGAGACGGTGGCGACGCGCCTGGAGGTTAACCTCGCACAGATGGAGCCGCTCCTCGCCTATTACGAGGAGAAGGGTCTGCTCCGGCGCGTCAACGGAGAGCAGGAGATTGACGCCGTGTTTGCCGACATCGCCCAAATCTTGCGGGGGTAAGAAGCGGCGATGATCATTCTCAAGTCGGAGGCCGAGCTGAAGATCATGCGGGAGGCCGGGCGCATCGTCGCCGAAACCCACCGGCTCCTCGCCAAGGCCATTCGTCCGGGGGTCACGACGAAGGAGCTGGATGAGATGGCGGAGGACTACATCCGCCGGCGCGGCGCCATCCCGTCGTTCAAGGGCTACAACGGATTTCCGGCGAGCATTTGCGCGTCGGTCAACGATGAGCTTGTGCACGGGATTCCGTCAGACCGCAAGTTGAAGGAAGGCGACATCATCAGCATCGACATCGGTGCCCAATTGGACGGTTACCACGGCGATTCGGCATGGACCTACGCCGTCGGCGAAATCTCCGACGAGGCGAAGCGGCTTTTGCGGGTGACGGAAGAGTCGCTGTACAAAGGGATTGCGCAGGTTCGGCCGGGGGCGCGGCTGTCGGACGTCTCCCACGCCATCCAAACGCATGTCGAGGCGGCGGGCTTCTCGGTCGTCCGCGAGTATGTGGGACACGGGATTGGGCAAAGCTTGCACGAAGAGCCGCAAATCCCCAACTATGGACCGCCCGGACGCGGCCCGCGCCTCAAGCCGGGCATGGTGCTGGCCATCGAGCCGATGGTCAACGCGGGCCAGCGGTACGTCCGCACGCGCGAGGACAACTGGACGGTGGTCACGGCAGACGGCTCGCTGTGCGCCCATTTCGAGCACACCGTCGCCGTGACGGACAGCGGCTACGAGATCTTGACGCTTCCCTGAGGTGACGGTGTCCATGGCCGCGGAGATGCCATCCTTTGAAGTTGGGCAAATCGTGCGCGCGCTCCGCGGGCGGGACGCGGGGCGGTTTGCGGTGGTGATCCGCATCGAAGACGACCGCTTCGTCTGGATCGCTGACGGAGACCGGCGCACGTTCGACCGGCCAAAGAAGAAGAACCGCATTCACCTCGAACCGTTCAACTACATTTCGCCCGAGGTGCGGCGGAGCCTGGAGGAGACTGGACGCGTGACAAACGGAAAGCTCCGCCACGCGATCAAAACGTTCCTCGACGCGCATCCCGAATACCGAACGGAAGGAGAGGATGCCGATGGCGAAGGATGATGTCATTGAAGTGGAGGGGACGGTCATCGAGCCGCTTCCCAACGCGATGTTTCGCGTGGAACTGGACAATGGGCACAAGGTGCTGGCCCACGTTTCCGGGAAGATCCGCATGAATTTCATCCGCATTCTTCCCGGCGACCGGGTCACCGTGGAGTTGTCGCCGTACGATCTGACGCGCGGTCGGATCACGTACCGGTATAAATGAGGCGGCCAGACACGCGAAAAAAGGGGGATTCTTCGATGAAGGTTCGTCCTTCGGTGAAGCCCATTTGCGAAAAGTGCAAGGTGATTCGCCGGAAAGGCGTCGTTCGGATCATTTGCGAAAACCCGAAACACAAGCAGCGCCAAGGCTAATCCAACAGCAAGGAGGGAATGGGTCCCATGGCACGGATTGCGGGTGTCGACCTGCCGCGTGACAAGCGCATCGAAATCGCCTTGACGTACATCTACGGTATCGGCCGGACCACGTCGAAGAAGATTCTGGAGGCCACCGGGGTCAACCCGGACACGCGCGTGCGCGACCTGACCGAAGAAGAGGTTTCCAAGCTGCGCGACTACATCGACAAGAACCTGAAGGTGGAAGGCGACCTGCGCCGGGAAGTGGCGATGAACATCAAGCGGCTCATCGACATCGGGTGCTATCGCGGCATTCGCCATCGTCGCGGCTTGCCGGTTCGCGGGCAGCGGACGCGGACGAACGCCCGGACGCGCAAAGGGCCGCGCAAGACGGTTGCCAACAAGAAGAAGTAACGCCTAGGACAAGGAGGTATGCGTGATGGCCAAGCGGAAAGGGACGACGACCCGGGTTCGCCGCCGGGATCGCAAGCATATCGAGCAGGGCATCGCCCACATCAAGTCGACCTTCAACAACACCATCGTGACGATCACCGATCCGCAAGGCAACACCATCGCGTGGGCCAGCGCCGGGACGATGGGGTTCAAGGGGTCGCGCAAGAGCACGCCGTTTGCGGCGCAGATGGCGGCGGAAGCGGCGGCCAAGGCGGCCATGGAGCACGGGATGAAGACGGTTGAGGTGCAGGTAAAAGGTCCGGGGGCCGGCCGGGAAGCGGCCATCCGCTCGCTGCAGGCTGCCGGGCTGGAAGTGAGCGTCATCAAGGACGTCACCCCGATTCCGCACAACGGGTGCCGTCCGCCGAAGCGCCGTCGGGTCTAACGGGTTTAGCTGGGGTGCCGTCATCCCATACTGGTGGAAGAACGGGAGCAACGCGCGCGCCGCTCCGGCACGACCGGGTGCCTCCCGCCGGAGGCCCTGCCCGGAGCGGGAGGGGCACCCGCTGAAGGAGGGTTCGGCAACTGATGATCGAGATCGAAAAGCCGAAGATTGAGGTCGTCGAGGTGAGCGAGGACGGCCGATACGGCAAGATCGTCGTCGAGCCGCTGGAGAGAGGGTATGGAACGACGCTGGGCAACTCCCTGCGTCGCATCCTGCTTTCCTCGCTCCCCGGCGCGGCGATCACGAGCGTGCAGATCGACGGCGTACTGCATGAGTTCTCCACGATTGAGGGGGTTCTGGAGGACACCACGCAGATCATCCTCAACCTGAAGAACCTCACCCTCAAGATCCACTCGGACGAGGAGAAGATCCTCGAAATTGATGCCGTCGGCGAAGGGGAAGTGAAGGCGGCCGACATCCGCCACGATAGCGACGTGGAAATTTTGAACCCCGACCTGCACATTGCCACCTTGGCCGAAGGGGCGCGCCTGTCGATGCGCATGACGGCCAAGCGCGGACGGGGCTACGTGCCGGCGGAAGGGAACAAAAAGCCGGATCAACCCATCGGCGTCATTCCGATTGATTCGATTTACACGCCGATCCGGCGCGTCAACTACAGTGTGGAGAACACCCGTGTCGGCCAAGTGACCAACTACGACAAGCTCACCCTCGAAGTGTGGACCGACGGCAGCATTCGACCGGAAGAAGCGGTCAGTTTGGGCGCCAAGATCCTGACCGAACACCTCAACCTGTTTGTCGGCTTGACGCAGAATGCCCAGGACGCGGAGATTATGGTGGAGAAAGAGGACGACAAGAAAGAAAAGGTCCTCGACATGCCGATCGAGGAGCTCGATCTCTCCGTGCGCTCGTACAACTGCCTGAAGCGCGCGGGGATCAACACCGTGGGCGAGCTGATCCAGAAAACCGAGGAAGACATGATGAAGGTGCGCAACCTCGGGAAAAAATCGCTCGAAGAAGTGCAGGAGAAATTGGCCGAACTGGGCCTGTCCCTGCGCAAAGACGATTAGGGATGCACTGAAGGAGGGGATCCAGCATGCCGGCTGGCAAACTCGGTCGCAAAACGGCGGCCCGCAAGGCCCTGTTTCGCGATCTGGTGACCGACCTCATCATTTACGAGCGGATCAAAACAACGGAAGCGAAGGCCAAGCAGGTGCGGTCCATTGCCGAGAAGATGATCACGCTCGCCAAGCGCGGCGATCTGCACGCGCGCCGGCAAGTGGCCGCCTTTGTGCGCAAAGAAGTGGCGGACCCGAGCACGGGGCAGGACGCGATCCAAAAACTGTTTTCCGATATCGCCCCGCGTTACAAGGAGCGCAACGGCGGTTACACCCGCATCCTGAAGCTGGGGCCGCGCCGGGGCGACGCTGCGCCGATGGTGGTTTTGGAACTGGTAGAGTGAGCGGGCGGAAAAAGGGTGAACAGGATCCGGCGCCGGTCCGGATTCTGTTTTCTTGCCCTTTTTCTTTTTTCTTCACCGGAGGTTGGGGCAAAAAAGGGGGAGGCGTATGCACGCGGCAGTCGCGTACGAGGGAGTGGGGTATGCCTACCCCGATGGCGACGGGCAGCCGATGTGGGCCGTGCGCGGCGTGACGCTGACGGTGGCCTGCGGCGAATGGGTCGCCCTCGTGGGGCCAAACGGCTCGGGCAAGTCGACGCTGGCCAAGCTGGCCGCCGGCTTGCTGGTGCCCACCGAAGGAAAGGTGACGGTGTGCGGCATTCCCACCGACGACGAATCGCGCATCGGCGAGCTGCGCAGCCGGGTGGCCGTCGTCTTTCAGAATCCCGACAACCAGCTTGTTGCCCCGACGGTGGAGGAAGATGTGGCCTTCGGTCCGGAGAACCTGGGCCTGGCGCCGGAGGAGATCCGCCGGCGCGTGGACGAGGCGCTGCGGGTAACCGGACTGAGCGCCCTGCGCGATGCCCCGCCGCATCGCCTGTCCGGAGGCCAGAAGCAGCGCGTGGCCATTGCCGGTGCGCTGGCCATGCATCCGGAGGTGCTGGTCCTCGACGAGGCGACGGCGATGCTTGACCCTCAGGGGCGGCGTGAGGTGTGGGCAACGGTGCGCCGCTTGCACCGCGAGCGGGGCATGACCGTCCTGTTCATCACCCACCGCCTGGAGGAGACGCTGGCGGCGGACCGCGTCGTCGTGGTGGCCGACGGTCGCCTCGTGGCCAGCGGCCCGCCGCGCGAGGTGTACGCCGATCCCGGGCGTCTCGAGGCCCTCGGACTGGACGTCCCGCCGGTGGTGGCGTTGCGCGAGCGGCTGATCCGGCGCGGTCTTCCCCTTTCCCGCGACGTGGTGACACGTGACGAGTTGGTGACGGCCTTATGGAGATTGTGGTCGACGGCTTGACCCACGTGTATGACGTCGGTACGCCTTTTGCGCGGCCCGCCCTTCGCGAGGTGACGTTTCACCTGCCGGCGGGTTCCTTCGTCGGGATCATTGGTGCTACCGGCTCGGGCAAGTCGACGCTCATCCAGCATTTCAACGGGCTCTTGCTCCCTACGGTGGGCGAGGTACGCGTGGGGGATGTGACCTTGAGGCCCGGGAGCCGCGTGCCGCCCACGCTGCGCCAGCGGGTGGGGCTGGTTTTCCAGTACCCGGAGCACCAGCTCTTCGCCGAGACGGTGGAGGAGGATGTGGCGTACGGGCCGCGCAACTTCGGCTGGCCTGAGGATCTGGTGCGGCAACGGGTGCGCGAGGCGCTGGAGGCGGTCGGCCTCGACCCCGATCGCGTTGCCCGCCGGTCCCCCTTCGCCTTGAGCGGCGGGGAGAAGCGGCGTGTGGCCTTAGCCGGCGTCCTGGCCGCGCAGCCCGAGGTGCTCGTGTTGGACGAGCCCACGGCAGGTCTCGACCCGCGCGGACGCAACCAGCTGGTTGCGCTCATCCGGCAGCTGCACCGGGAGGAGGGCATGACCGTGATCTGGGTCACCCACACCATGGAGGAGGTGGCCGAGCTGGCAGACCGGCTCCTCGTCCTGCAAGAGGGACGGCTTGTCCTGGAGGGGTCGCCGGCTGAGGTGTTCTCCCGCCGCGACGTCCTCCAACAGGCCGGCGTCGAAGTGCCCGAGCCGGCGGCCGTGGCTGCCGAGGTGAGCCGCTTCCTTGACCCGCCCTTCGCCGAGATGCCGCTGACTGTCGAGGCCCTCGCGGAGGCGATTGCCGACCGATTTGCGCGGAGGAGGGGGCGGCGATGATCGCCAGGTTGCGCCACCTCCCGCTGGGCGCCTATCTGCCGCGCGAATCGGTTGTGCACGCCCTTGATCCGCGTGGGAAGCTCCTCTTCCTGCTGCTCTTGGCGGTGTTGGCCCTTTTCGCGCGGTCGGCGGTCGACTTTGCTGCGCTCTTTACCGTGATCCTGGGCGCGGCCTTGCTTTCACGCGTTCCGTTGGGCTACCTCCTGCGCGGGCTGCGCCCCCTGCTTTGGCTGTTGGCCTTCACCGCCGCGTTGCACGCCCTGACGACGCGACAAGGTGATGTCCTGTGGGCGTGGGGACCGCTGGCCGTCACCACAGGCGGGCTGCTGACGGCGGGGGTGGTGGCGCTGCGCGTGTTGTTTCTCGTGGCGGCCTCTTCGCTGCTGACCCTCACCACGTCGCCGCTCGCCCTGACGGATGGGTTTGCGCGCCTTCTTTCCCCGCTGCGCCGCTTTGGCGTTCCGGTGGCCGAGCTGGCTTTGATGATGAGCGTGGCGCTGCGCTTTGTGCCCACGCTGCTGGAGGAGGCCGAGCGCATCGCCCGGGCCCAGGCGGCGCGGGGAGCTGACTTCACGACGGGACCGCTGGCCCGCCGCGCCCAGCACCTCTTGGCCCTGCTCGTTCCCCTGTTTGTCGGGGCCTTCCGCCGGGCCGAAGAGCTGGCGCTGGCCATGGAGGCCCGGGGCTGGCGCGGCGGTGAGGGGCGCACGCGACTGCGGCCGCTTGTCTGGACGCGCCGTGACGCGGTGCTGATCCCGCTTGCCCTGGTCCTTTCCGCCGTGATGTGGTGGGCCTAGGAGACACGGAAGAGGACGGTGTGGGGCTATGCGCAAGATCCGCTTGACGGTGAGCTACGACGGGACCGATTTTTCCGGTTTTCAGGTACAGCCGAACCGGCGCACGGTGCAGGGAGTTCTTCAAGACGCCCTGGCCAAGCTGACCAAGGCGCCGGTGCGTGTGGTCGGTGCCGGGCGCACCGATGCCGGCGTGCACGCCTACGGCCAGGTGGTCCATTTTGAAACGGACAGCCGCATCCCGGTGGACAAATGGCCGCTTGCCCTCAATGCCGTATTGCCGCCGGACGTCGTCGTGCGGGATGCCCGGGAGGTCGACTCGGCCTTTCACGCCCGCTACAGCGCTACCGGCAAGACCTACGTCTACCGTGTGGACAATCGTCCCGTTCCCGATGTTCTCGCGCGGCGTTACGCGTATCACGTCCCGCACCCCCTCGATGTGGCGCGCATGCGCGCGGCGGCCCGCTATCTCCTCGGACGGCACGACTTCACCTCCTTCTGCTCGGCCAAAACCACGGTGAAGGGTGACCGCGTTCGCCACCTGCGCCGGGCCGACATTGTTGTTTGCGGCCGGGACATCTGGTTCTGCTTTGCGGCGGACGGCTTTCTCTACAACATGGTACGCATTCTCGTCGGCACGCTGTTGGAAGTGGGACAGGGCCTGCGCGATCCGGAGACCATGCCGGACATCCTCGCCGCCCGTGACCGGGCCGCCGCAGGGAAGACGGCACCGCCCCACGGGCTCATCCTCTGGTCGGTGGCTTATGGCGACGACGACGCGCACGAGTCCGTTGACTTTGCCCCGATTTTTTAGTACCATCTTGTTTGGTATTTTTCTTTACCCTTGCCCACGAGCCCCGGTTCACATAGATCGACCCATTCGCATCCTT
>PKQU01000053.1 GCA_017577925.1 Bacillota bacterium | reverse complement strand
GCACCGCCGGCGTCGGCCGCCGAGCTGGCCGGCCTGACGCTGACCAATCCGGACAAGCTGCTGTGGCCGGAGGTCGGGGTCACGAAGCGGGACTACCTGGCATACCTCTACGCCGTGGCCCAACCCCTGCTGGCCTACACGCGCAACCGCGCTCTCACGGTAATCCGCTATCCCGACGGCATTCACGGCAAATCCTTCTACCAGAAGAATGCGCCGGTCTTCGCGCCCCCCTGGATCCCGCGCCGGAGGGTGGGCAGTGTAAACGCCATCCTGCTCAATGACCTCCGTACGCTTCTTTGGCTCGGCAACCAGGCGGCCCTGGAATTTCACGTGTCCTTCCACGAAGTGGACGACCCCGAACACCCGCTGGAGCTGGCTTTTGATCTCGACCCTTCCGTCCCCGGATTTTCCGCCGTGGTCGAGACGGCATTCCGCCTCAAGGAGGAGACCGATCGCCTGGGCCTCCCGACGTACGTCAAGACATCGGGAGCCACCGGTCTCGCGGTATACATCCCCCTCCAGCGCCGATACACCTACGCCGAGACGCGACAGGTGGCCGCCTTTTTGGCCCATTACCTCGCCGAGCGATACCCGCGCCTCGTTACCGTCGAACGGCGCGTCCGCGATCGCGGCACCAAGGTTTATGTTGACTACCTCCAGCACGGACCCAGCCGCACCTTGCCTGCGCCGTATTCGCCGCGTGGTCGGACGAGGGCCATGGTGTCGGCGCCCGTGACGTGGGAGGAGCTGGCGCGCGGCGCCCAGCCCGCCGATTTTACGATCCAAACCGTGCCCGCGCGGCTCCGCCAAATGGGCGACCTCTTTGCCCCGGTGACGGCAGCCGCCGGACGCGCCGCCCTCGACGCCATCCTCGATTTTCTCCGGCGGCACCCTGTTGACCGGTAACCGTTGGGCGCACGCCGCAAACGCGCGACCGGGCACGGCCGCCGAACCTGTACCGCCGGGCCGGAAAGCCGGGCGGCGGCTTGACCGTCCCGCGAGGCTCTGGTTAAATAGGAATGCATGTCAAGGGGAAAGGGGATCCGCGGTGAACACCATCATCTATGGAGTCACGGTCATCACGGCCAATGCCGCCTTCGACGTAATCAAGGACGGCGCCGTGGCCTTCGAGGACGGCGTCATCACGTATGTCGGGCCCACCCCCGACGAGGAGGCGCGCGCGGCCTACGACGAGGCCATCGACGGCCGCGGCGGCGTGGTGCTGCCCGGCCTCATCAACACCCACGGCCACGCGGCGATGGCCCTCCTCCGCGGCTACGCCGACGACCTGCCGCTTCAGGCGTGGCTCGAGGAGAAGATGTGGCCCCTCGAAGCGCGCTTTACCGCCGAGCATGTGCGCTGGGGGAGCCTCCTGGCCATCGCCGAGATGCTGAAAACGGGAACGACCACCTTTGTCGATATGTACGACCACATGGACGAGGTGGCCCGCAACGTGGAGGAGACGGGCATCCGTGCCGTCCTGTGCCGCGGCGTGATCGGCCTGTGCCCCCGGGAGGTGCAGGTGGCCAAGCTGGAAGAGGCCAAAGCCTTCGCCCGCACGTATCGCGGTGCGGCGGGGGGACGCATCACCACGATGATGGCCCCGCATGCCCCATACACGTGCCCGCCCGACTACATCCGGGAGATCGTCGACGCCGCTGCGGAGCTGGACGTGCCGGTGCACATCCACCTGTCCGAAACGGCGCGCGAGGTGGAGCAGAACGTCCGCGACTACGGCGTGCGTCCCGTGGAACACCTCCGCCGGCTCGGCGTCTTCGACCGGCCGACCCTCGTCGCCCATGCCGTGCATCTGACCGACGAGGAAATCGCCGTTCTGGCCGAGTACGATGTTAAGGTGTCCCACAATCCGGGCTCCAACCTCAAGCTGGCCAGCGGCATCGCCCCGGTGCCCAAACTGCTGGCCAGCGGGGTAACCGTGTCGCTGGGGACCGATAGCGCCGCCAGCAACAACAATCTGGACCTCTTTGAGGAGATGCGCCTGGCCGCCTTGATCCACAAGGGCCATACCCAAGATCCGCTGGCCGTGCCGGCGGTGGAGGCGCTGAAGATGGCAACGATCTACGGCGCCGATGCTGTTTTCCAGCGCGACCGGATCGGATCGCTGGAGGTGGGCAAGCGGGCGGACCTCGTCCTCCTGGACGCCCGGGAACCGCATTGGCATCCGCACTATGACCCGGTTTCCCACGTGGTGTACGCCGCCCGCTCGGCGGACGTGCGGCGGGTGTACGTGGACGGGCGGCTGGTGGTGGAAGACGGGATGTGCGTGACGATTGACGAGGAACGCGTCCGCTACGAAGCCGCCCGCCTGGCGACCGAACTGACGGGCCGGACGCTGTTCTAACCGCCCGGACGTGCCCGATCGCAGAAAAGACCCCGGACAAGCCGGGGTTCAGGGAGGGCAGGGGGAAGCGGTTATGGAACAACGGTCTGGGCGTCACGACAAGGACAGCCAGTCGGACAGGTGCATGTTGCGAAAGGGGATGGGGTTGGGCTGACGGTACGGCGATTCCAGGTGCACCCACGAAGGGTGGCGCTCATCGAGGGAGAACACGAGGCGGGGGACATCCGGCACCGGAGGGGAGGGTGCGTACACGGGAGACACCTCCTTCGGTACGCCTAGGAATAGTATGAGGTGCGGCGGGGGCGGCGATGTGTGTCACTTTTCACCGCGGCACCCCGCATACGCCTTGGGCGCTTGGCATATTGATGGAACGAGAGGGAAAGGGCGATGGAGAGCAAGCTGGAAGTCCTGGCAACGGTGAAGGTGCAGGCCAGCGAGGACCTGTACAAAATCGTCGACGTGCTGAACCGCACGCTCAAAGAGCAAGACCTGATGTTCGGCTTGGCCAAGGATCGGCAGGATCCGGGCAAAATGGTGTTCACCATCTACCGGACGTGACGGGAAACGCTGCGATGCGGCTCCCGCACGTCGCGTCACCGGTCGTGCCCGATTCCCTTGGTCCTGCTGCGGGCCGGGAGGTGGCGGCGATGCGCTGGTCGGTTGGCACGATGCTCATGCTCCTGTTCCTGCTCGGCGCCGGGTGCACTCCGGCGGGCTCCGACGCCCGAACGGACGCGCAAACGGTCGGCCATGACGAACGTGCCCGACTGGTCGCAGCGGTGGATCGCGCCCTCACCGACCCGCAGCCGTACCGCTTTGTGTTGAAAGTCATCCTCGGCGAAGACAAGCCGGTTTCCCCCGTGGGGAACGGCGACCCGGCGCGCTATTTCGTGGGCACGGTGACCGGCCGGGATTGGACGATCACGGGCCGCCTGCAATCCCATACGTATCATCTGATGTCCCGCGGCGGGATTCTGACGCTGCGCGTCAACGGACGGGATGTGGCCGTTCCGCCTGCACTGCACGGCCTGTTTTCGCCGCGCGACCACCTGAGCTTGGTGCGCCGATACCTCGACCGGGCAACGCCGACGCACGACATGCAGACCAGCGGATCCGCCGTGCCGGCGATGCGCGTGGACGTGCCGCCGCCCGCCGTGGCGGCGCTCGTCGGCCGCGCGCTGGGACCCGCCTTCCATGACCGCGGTGTCCTTGAGGAAGTGGAAGGCCGCGCCCGCGTCACGTACATCCTCGGCGTGGACCCGCACCGCGCGGGTGGCTGCATTGCTCGTGATCGTTCGGTTCGAGGATCAACCGCACCCGCTGCAGCACGTGCTGGAATACCGGTTTTTGGAGGGTTGAATCCGCTGCCGTGAGCACAAGGGGCATGGCCGTTGTCGCCACGCTGGTGGCGCTTATGGTTCTGGTGAGTTGGCACGTCGTCTCCCTCTACCGCACGCTGGCGGCTGAGGCCCACGAAGGGGTGACGCCCGCACTGTTGCAGAAGGTGGGCCAGGCCACGCCGCTGGTGCGCGTGTCGCACGTGGAGCGCTTTCACGGCCGCCAGGCGTTCCTGGCCCTCTACGGCACAGACCGGAACGGGAACGCGTGGGTGGCCTGGGTGCGACGCGACGGGGAAGGCCCGGTACATGCCGAGCGCATGGCCGCAGGGGTGAGCCGCGAGCACATCCGGGCGCAGGTTCTGGCCCAGGACCCGAAGGCCCGCGTCGGGCGCATCGTGTCGGGCATCGAGGAGGGGCGCCCGGTGTGGGAAGCCGCTTACGTCGACGCGGCCGGTCGCCAGCATTACGCCTACTTCGACTTCTATACCGGGGCACTGCTCAAAACCTATCGCTTGCTGAAGACGGCTTCGTAAGCCGTCTTTATTTATTTTTGCCTTTATTGACAGGAATATTATAATCAGATTCTATTTGGTGTTTGTTATACTTGGATTATGAAAACGTTCCGCCCCATTCAGGAAAAAGAGAAGGGGGAGAAACCGTGAAACCAACCCGACCGATCGTCGTGCTTGTTTCCCTGTTCGCAACGTTTGCCCTCCTCCTGACCGGGTGGTTCGGCTACGAGCGGTTGGCCGTGGAAGCGCCCATCCGTCAGGCGCTGGCGGGCGTTCCCCATATCCATGTGACCGGCGTGAACGTCACCCCGTCGGCCGTTGTCGTGGACGTGCAGCTTGACCCCGATGCCAATGCAGCCCGCACCTTTCACCAGCTGGACCAGACGCTGACGAAAGCCGCAGGCGGGCGCGAGGTGCTCATCCGCGTCGAGAACAAGCCGTCGCCGCTGGAAGAGATTTGGTATCGCGAATCCTTTGCCGTGCTGGAAGCGCTAGAGAAAGGCGAATACACGCGCATCCCGTCCGTCGCGGCAGCGTGGAAAGGGCGGTACCGCCTCGACCGCAGCGACGTCTTTTTGGATGAACGCCGGCTGTACATCGCGCTCAAACGGGACGACGAGGAGCTGGTTCTTGTGGTTCCGTACGGCGAGGCACCGGGGCGAAGGGAGGTCAGAACGTGAAAAGAGACGTGCTGTTCGGAGCGGCCCTGGGCGCCGGACTCTTCCTGGTAACCATCGGCTCCCGCGTGTGGCCCGCTCTCCTCGTGCTGGTCCTCGCCGGGGCATTTGTGTTCCTGGCGCGCGCGCAGGGGATGCCCTTCCCGCGCCGGGATGCGTCGTTCGCGCGGGCCTGTGAAGCGACCCATTTTGCGTTTGACCAGATCGGCGGGCAGGAGCACGCCAAGCGCGAACTGATGGAGGCGCTCGAGTTTCTGCGCGACCCCGAGAAGGCGCAGCGCTACGGGATCCGGCCCCTCAAGGGCATCCTGCTGTACGGTCCGCCGGGGACGGGGAAGACGCTGCTGGCCAAAGCGGCGGCCGCCTACACCGACTCCGTCTTCGTCGCCGCCTCGGGATCCGATTTTATCCAAATGTATGTTGGCGTCGGCGCGCAGCGCGTGCGCGAGCTGTTTCGCCAGGTGCGTGCCCAAGCCAACGCGCGCAGGAAAACGAGCGGGATCATCTTCATTGACGAGATCGACGCCATCGGCGGCAAGCGCGAAGGCGGCCTCAATCGCGAATACGACCAGACGCTGAACCAGCTGCTTACCGAAATGGATGGGCTGAACGCGAACGAAAACCCGCGCATCCTCGTGATCGCGGCGACAAATCGTCTGGACATGCTCGATCCCGCTCTCCTCCGACCGGGACGGTTCGACCGCCACATTGCCGTACCGCTGCCCGACCGCCGCGCCCGGGAGGCCATCCTTCGCCTGCATACGCGAAACAAGCCGTTGGCCGACGATGTGGACCTGGTCCAGCTGGCCAAAGACACCTTCGGCTTCTCCGGCGCTCAGCTGGAAAGTGTGGCCAACGAGGCAGCCATCTACGCCCTGCGCGAGGACAGCCCCGTCATCACGCGTGCCCACTTTGCCAAAGCCGTGGACAAGGTGATGATGGGCGAGGTGCTCGACCGCGAGGCCAGCCGCGAGGAGAAGGAACGCGTGGCGGTTCACGAGATGGGCCACGCCCTGGTGAGCGAGGCGTTGCGGCCGGGTTCCGTGGCCCAGGTGGCGCTGGCGCCGCGCGGCCAGGCCCTCGGATATGTGCGCCAGACGCCACCCGACGACCGGTACCTGTACACGCGGTCCCAGCTGGAGGCGCGCATCATGGTCGCCCTCGCCGGGGCGGTGGCCGAGGAGCTGGAGTTCGGAGAGTACAGCACCGGCGCGCGGGGCGATTTTGACCAGGTGCAGGAGATGGTGCGCCAGATCATCGATCATGGCTTGTCCGATTTAGGGCTGGTCGATCGGGAGACGGCGGACAAAGCGGCCCTGCAGCGGGAGCACGAGGCCATTGTGCGCCACCTGTGGGCGCGCACGCGCGCGCTGCTGGAGGAACGTCGCGACGCACTGCGCAAGGGCGCGCAAATCCTGCTCGACGAGGAATGGCTCGACGGCGCGCGTTTGCGGACAATCCTCACTTCCCATTCGCCGCGCAACATGGTAAGCTAGTGGGGAAATCCACGGCTTGCTGTGTTGCGTTTGTTGTAAGAAACACGGTATACGCAGGAGGTTGGCGGTATGCGTCTGGCCAAGCGGGTTCAAGCCCTCTCGCCGTCCCCAACGCTGGCCATCACGGCTAAGGCCAAGGAACTGCGCGCCCAGGGGCACGACGTGATCGGCCTCGGCGCGGGGGAGCCGGACTTCAACACGCCCGAACACATCATCGTCGCGGCAGAGCGGGCCATGCGCGCCGGACACACCAAGTACACGGCGGCATCCGGTATCCCCGAGTTGCGCAAGGCCATCGCCGAAAAGTTGCGCGCGGACAACGGCCTCACCTACACACCGGACCAGGTGACGGTCACCGTCGGGGCCAAGCACGCCCTGTACAATATCTTCCAGGTACTGGTCGACCCGGGGGATGAAGTGATCGTTCCCATTCCGTACTGGGTCAGCTACCCGGAACAGGTGAAGCTGGCCGAGGGGGTGCCCGTGTTCGTGGAAGGAAAGGAGGAAAACGGGTTCAAGATCACCCCCGAACAGCTCGAGGCGGCCATCACCGACCGCACGCGGGCCGTGATCCTCAACTCGCCCTCCAACCCGACGGGGGCTGTGTATACGCGGGACGAGCTGGCCGCGTTGGCCGAGGTGTGCGTTCGCCGCGACATCTGGATCATCTCCGACGAGATCTATGAAAAGCTGATCTATGACGGCGAGCACGTTTCCATCGCCTCCCTCGGCCCCGAAGTGTACGCGCGGACGATCACCGTCAACGGCGTCTCCAAGCCCTACTCGATGACCGGCTGGCGTATCGGGTACGCCGCCGGGCCGCGCGAGGTGATCCGCGCGATGAACAACCTGTCATCCCACAGCACCTCCAACCCGACCACGCCGGCCCAGTACGCCGCGCTGGAGGCGATCACCGGGCCGCAGGACGCCCTCGAGGAAATGAAGCGGGCCTTCCGCCAGCGGCGCGACTGGCTCATCCCGGCCCTCAACGAGATCCCCGGCATCACCTGCCGGTGGCCGGCCGGCGCCTTCTACGCCTTCGTCAACGTGCGCGAGGCGTGCGAAGCGGGCGGCTTCGCCGATGCCGACGCGTGGGCCGAGGCGCTCCTGGAGGAGGAGAAGGTGGCCGTCGTGCCGGGTTCGGGCTTTGGATGCCCGCACCACATCCGCATCTCCTACGCCACGTCGCTCGAGGCGCTCCAGGAAGCCGTCGCCCGCATCAAGCGGTTTGTCGCGCGGCATTCCGGATAATCGCCGGTCGGAGCCATCCGGCGAACGACCGGGCCACCACCGGGGCCACCCCGATCGGGGCCCCGGTGGTTGCGTTTTGGGCAACCGGCGCCGTCGTTTGACGGTCAAACGGGCCGTTCAGTATAATGGGTAACGGCTTTTGGGATACGCCAGAAGCGGAGGGAACACAGGTGAAGGCAACCATCTCGCAGGTAAGCCGCCACGTTGGACAAGCCGTCACCATCGGGTGCTGGCTTTACAACAAACGCTCCAGCGGCAAGATCCAGTTTTTGCAGCTGCGTGACGGAACGGGCGTTATCCAAGGCGTTCTGGTCAAAAACGAGGTTCCCGAATCGGTGTGGGAAGCGGCCAACCGCCTGACCCAGGAGAGCTCCCTGTACGTAACGGGCACGGTGCGGGAGGACGCGCGCGCGCCCGGCGGATACGAGTTGGCCGTCCAGGATATCCGCATCATCCAGATCGCCGAGCCGTACCCGATCGCCCTGAAGGAGCACGGCGTCGACTTTTTGATGGACCACCGCCATCTGTGGATCCGCACGCCGCGCCAAAACGCCATCTTGCGCATCCGGGCCGAGGTGTTCCGCGCCGCCCAGGAATGGCTGAACCAGCACGGCTTTGTGCGCATGGACGCGCCCATCCTCACGCCCACCTCGGCCGAGGGCACAACGACGCTGTTTCACACCAAGTACTTCGACGAAGACGCGTACCTGTCGCAGAGCGGCCAGCTCTATGCCGAGGCAGGAGCCATGGCCCTGGGCCGCGTCTACACCCTGGGCCCCACGTTCCGCGCCGAAAAGTCGAAAACCCGCCGCCACCTGATCGAGTTCTGGATGCTGGAACCGGAGGCGGCCTTCGTGGAGCACGAGGAAAACCTGGAGATTCAGGAGCAGCTCGTGTCCCACATCGTCCAGTCGGTGCTGAAAAACTGCGCCCGGGAGTTGGCCACGTTAGGCCGGGACACGGCGAAGCTGGAGAAGGTGGTCCCGCCGTTCCCGCGCATGACGTACGATGAGGCCATCGCCTTCCTGCAGAAGCAGGGCCATGCCATTGAGTGGGGCGAGGACTTCGGCGCGCCGGAGGAGACGGCCCTCGCCGAAGCCCACGACAAGCCGGTGTTCATCACCCACTACCCGGCGAAGATCAAGGCCTTCTACATGCAGCCGGACCCCAACCGCCCCGAGGTGGTGCTGTGCGCCGACCTGATCGCCCCCGAAGGCTACGGCGAAATCATCGGCGGCAGCCAGCGCATCCACGATCCGGAACTTCTCAAGCAGCGCTTTGCCGAGCACGGCCTGTCCATGGAGGCCTACGGCTGGTACCTTGACCTGCGCCGCTACGGAACTGTGCCCCATTCCGGGTTTGGCCTAGGCATGGAGCGGACCATTGCCTGGATCTGCGGCCTTGAG
This sequence comes from Bacillota bacterium, assembly GCA_017577925.1. GTDB lineage: Bacteria > Bacillota > Bacilli > Calditerricolales > Calditerricolaceae > Calditerricola. Next base: position 1,549 of record PKQU01000053.1, on the reverse strand, counting down.
CACGTGCGCGAGGCCATCCCGTTCCCGCGCATGCTGTACCGGCTGCACCCGTAAGTGAGAACCGCCAACGAATACCGGAGGGGAGAGCTGTGGACGCGTGGGTCGCCCGCCTGTGGCAGGAGCCGGTCACCGTCCTGCCGCACGCGCTGCTCCGGTACTACAGCAAGCTGGGCATTCGCGACGACGAAATGATGTTTCTGATCCACCTGATTGCCTTCCGTGCCGAAGGAAAAGCGTTTCCCTCGGTGCGGGAGCTGGAAGCGCGCATGTCGGCCGACGCCACGCAGATCCTGTCGATGGTGCAGCGTCTCGTCCAGCAGGGGGTGCTGGCGGTGGAAGAGGGGACCGACGAGCAGGGGCTGCCCATGGAACGCTTTGACCTCTCGCCGCTGTATCGCCGGCTTGCCGAACTGTGGGCCGAGGAACAGCGGGAGGCCCTCCGCCTCCCGCAAAACGAGCCCACCGATCTCTACAGCCTGTTTGAGAAGGAATTCGGCCGCCCCTTGTCGCCCCTCGAATGCGAGGCCATCACCCTGTGGCTGGAAGAGGACGGTTACAGCGAAGAGCTGGTGCGGGCCGCCCTGCGCGAGGCGGTGTACTGCGGAAAGCGCAACTTCCGGTACATCGACCGCATCCTCCTGGAGTGGCACAAAAACGGCATCCGTACGGCGGCAGAAGCCCGCGCCTACGCCCAGCGCTTCCGTGAACGGAAGGAAAAGCGGTCGCCGCTGCACACGCCGACGCAAAAGACGGAGGAGGAAGAGCCCTTTACCTTTTACAACTGGTTGGAAGAGGATCCCGTCAGCGCGAAATGACATGCCGCCCCCGGCGGCGTGTCATGCTGAACTCGGCGCCTTCGGTCTCGACGCGGCCGAGGGCGTTTTACTTTGGTCGGATCAGCCCACGTACCGCCGCAGGATGCGGTCGACGGCCGTGCCGTACCCTTCTCCGAACAGCACGAGATGGGCGAGGAGGTAATAGAGCTGGTACAGGGGACGGCGGTCCGGATACCCCGGATCAACCGGGCGCACGCGCCGGTATGCGGCGTAGAAGGCCGGCGGAAAGCCGCCGAAGAGCTCCGTCATCGCCAGGTCCAGTTCCGGATCGCCGTAGAAAGCGGCCGGATCGATCAGATACGGGCGGGACTGCCGGTTCGCTTCGTCGCCACCCGGTGAGACCGGGAACCCGACCATCCAGTTTCCGCCCCACAGGTCGCCGTGAAGCAACGCCGGGTCGGGGCGATGCGCCAGCCAATCCTCGAGGCGATCGAGCAGCTTGCGCAGGCGGGCGGCGCGCTCGGCATTTAGAAGCCCCCGCCGGTCCGCTTCGGCCACGAGGGGAGCGAGGCGCAGGTCGCGGTAATAGGTCGGCCAGTCTGGACGCCACCCCGCGGGGAAGGGAAGCGGCCCGAGAAAGCTGCCCCCGTCCCAGCCGTAGGCGGAGCCGCACACGCGGTGCTGGCGCGCCAGCCCCTCTCCCAGTGCAACAGCCGCTTCAGCATGGTTCGGTTCCCGCTCGATCCACTCGAGAAGCAGGAACGGCGGGGCGT
>PKQU01000234.1 GCA_017577925.1 Bacillota bacterium | reverse complement strand
GCGTAGACGTGGATGCTGTCGGATTGATGGACGGTACGGTAAACAATCCACGATTGTAAGCCGAACATTTCTGCGGTAAGCTTGTTCATAGGCGGTCGCGAGCCTCCTTCGGGATGTGATGTGCCTAACTATCCCTTGGCTCGTCGACCGCCTTTTCCTCTTAGATCCCACACTTTTTAGCGTAGAGCCCATTTATCATTGACAACGCATCCATTTCCGGTATACTAAAAGTACAGTGTGGTTTCTCTCCACTCCTATCCGAATGTGTAACGCGCCCCATTTTGCGCAGCCGTCTTTGTAAGGGCTTACAGGCCCACAAAGGCGGCGTATTTTTTTGCACGGCGGAACGGATCAGGCGATGCGCGCGGCGTCCCCTCGGCAGTCGGTCTGCGGCCCGATCCGGCCTCGTCCGCGAAGGGCATGTTCACCTTCCCCGGCGCATAGGGTGAAAGGGACAAGGTGTGCGGGGGAGGAGGAGACCGATGGGTCCATCTGGGTTGAACCGCAGGACGGCGGTTGACTACGTGGTGCGCGGCGGGACGGTCGTGACGGCCCGAGGGGCCATGCGGGCCGACCTGTGGGTGTGCGGCGGCAAGGTGGAGCGGGTCGTCGCCTCCGATGAGGAGCAGGAGACGGTCATCCGTGATGTCCCGGCCCTTGATGCGGAGGGCGCATGGATTACCCCCGGTTGGGTGTTGACGAACGGCTCTTTCGCTGCGGCGACCAGCGCCCCGTATCGCGAACAGCTCGGCGCATGGATCCGTCGCGGGGTAACCACGGTGGTGGAAGCCGTTGACCCCCGGCAGGGGCCGCTTTCCGATGTGATTGACCGGGGATGCGCCGTGCACTTCAACAGCTGCCTGGATTATGGCCTCAAACTGGATGTCCCCTTTGAGGCGGTGAACCGTTTCCTGTTCAGCTACGCGGGCAGACATGGCCTCCGGCTCGTTGATGTGCGCGTGCGCGACCCACAGCACTTCGGCCATTCCCGTTGGGGGGAACTGCTTATGGCGGCGAAAAACCACGGCCTGCGCCTCGTACTGCGCCCGGAACCTCCCCATCCGGAGGACAGCCCGGAAGGCCTGCGCTGGCTCTCTCGCTGGGTGGCGCGCGTGGCCGAAGGCGTGAGCGGCTACACCCCGCCGGTCGTGGCGTGGCCCTTCGAGCGGCCCGACCGGCCCGTTTCGCTTCCCGAAGGATTGTCGGTTGCCTGCACCCTCAGCGGAACGGGAGAGGACGTCACGGGCGACCCCCGCGTCATCGCCCTCTGCCTGCCCGAGGAACCGGCGAAGGCCCGTTGGGACGTGCCGGCGGAGCGGGCCCACACCGCACTGGTGGAAGCGGTCCGGCTCCTGGCCACCAATCCGGCCAAACTGGCCGGGCTCTATCCGCAAAAGGGGTGCCTAGCTCCGGGGAGTGACGCCGACTTCCTTCTGTTCCGGTATCGCGACGGACGCCTGCCGCTCTTTGCGCCCGATGCCGTCGCCGTACGCGGGGTCTTCGTGGGCAGCGAGCCGTTTCGGGCCCTGTCGCCCGGATCAGGGCGCCTCTTGCTCTCCCGGCCGGCGCATCTCTATGCCTTGTCCGCTCCCCTGTAAGCCTCAACCGGTTGGGACGCAACGAGGATTTGCGTACAATCGAAAGGGGACAACCCGCAACCCGGCCGCGGACGCCGGATGCGTGTAGCGGCGCTGCGGCCCAACAAAGGAGCGCGTGACGGAACCGATGACACGCCAAACGGAAGAATGGCTCAAACCGGTATGGGAAGCCTTGGAGCGCGGGGACGCGGAAGGCGCATTGCGGCGCCTGGCCGAGGCCAAGCGTGTGGCCCGGGATGACCCGGACAAGCTGCTCGCCGTTGCCACGGCCTATGCCGACTTGGGCCACCCCGACGAGGCGCGGGGATTGCTGGATACGGTATTGGCAGAGCGGCCCGGCGATCCCGAGGCGCGCCTCTTGCTTGCCGAGGTTTATCTGGAACTGGGCGAAACCGATGCCGCCCTCGACGTGCTCATGTCCCTCTTGGACGAGCGCCCTGATGACGTGCGGGTGCTGGTCAACCTGGCCGACCTGTACGCGACGGAAGGGTTGTACGAGGTGGCCATCTCCTATCTGGAGAAGGCGCGGCGCCATCACCCCGAGCCGCTCCTGTTTGCCCGCCACCTGGCCCAGCTGTACGACGAGCTCGGCGACGAGGAAAACGCCCTCGCGCTGCTCGAATCGCTGGTGGGCACGCCCTATGAAGACGCCGACCTGTACGTCGAGCTGGGGGCCCGCTGGGCAC
>PKQU01000233.1 GCA_017577925.1 Bacillota bacterium | reverse complement strand
CATAGGCCAACGCAAACCCGAGAACCACCGACAGCTCGCTGATGGCAACAGACACCACCAGCGTGCGCCGAAAGCCGCTGGCCACCAGCATGCCCGCGGCCACCGGGAGCACCATCAGCCCGGAGACGAGCAGCACCCCGACGGCGCGCACGGCAACGGAAATGGTCAGGGCCATCATCACGACAAAGGCGTTCTCCACCAGCCGCGCCGGTATGCCCACAAGCCGCGCGTACTCGGGATCGAACGTCGTGGCAAACAACTCCTTATACAAAAGGACGACGCCTCCGAGCACGAGAACCGTAGCCAGGGCCGTCAACTGGACGTCGCCAGGTTGCACGGCGACCAGGTTGCCGAAGAGGTACCCGGCAAAATCGGCATTCCATCCGCCCAGCAGCCGGAACAGCACAACGCTGGTGCCGAGGGCCAGGGCCAACATCAGCGGAACGGCCAACTCGGCAAAATGGGCGTACACGCGCCGCAACCACAGGACGACGAACGCGCCGAGAACGGCAAAGGCCATGCCGTATGCCGGAAGGGTAAGGGACGAAAAAAACGGGAGCGCGCTCCCCACCAGCGAGCCGACGGCAACTCCCGTCAGGTTCAAGTGGGCAAGCACTTCGCCGATCGCGGCAAGCCGGCGCGCGACGAGAAAGAGCCCAATGATCGGGCAGAGAAGCCCCACCATCGCTCCGGTAAGCAGCGCGCGTTGGGCCAGCGGCAGCGCAAGAATCCAGTCGACCATCGCACGCCTCCACCCTTACGCTCTCCCGGCGGACCGCCATCATCCCGCCGCCGGGTCAGCGATCTTCACGTACAAAGCATATCACGGACGGAAGCGCAGGCCAATCTGCCTCACCGCGATCGTCGCCAGCAGAATTGCCGCGGCCAGGAGGACGATAGCCCCGCCTGTGGCCAGGTCGAGGACATAGGATAGCACCAACCCGCCAACAACCGCCAGCTCCGAGAAGCAAACGGCGTAGGCAAATACCTGCTTAAAGCTGCGGGCTACCTGCAACGCAGCAGCCACGGGCAGGGTGATGAGCGCGGAAACGAGGAGGATGCCGACGATGTTCATCGCCACGGGAATGACCAGTGCGACAACCAAGACGAAAAGGATGTGGAGAGAGGCTTTGGGAATGCCGGACACCATCGCCCCTTCTTCGTCGAACGCCAGGTAAAACAGCTCCTTGTACAAGAGCACCACCATCGCGACAACCGCCAATCCCACGAGCAGCACGACGATCACGTCGGCGCGGGAGACGGCAATCAGGCTGCCGAACAGATACCCAAAGAGGTCTCCGTTCATTCCGTCGGCCAAGCTGATGAGCACCACGGACAGCCCCGTTGCGGACGATAGCACGATCGGGAGCGAGAGTTCGCGGTATGACCGGTACACCCGGCTCAGCCGTTCCACAAAGAAGGCGCCCGCCACCGAGAAGGCCATCCCCACGTACACCGGGTTCACGGCTTGCAGCGCCGGCACCGTCGTCTGCAAAAAGAGCCCGGCGGCGACACCGGAAAGGGTCACGTGGGCCAATGTGTCGGCGATCAGCGACAGGCGGCGCACAACGAGGAAGACGCCGATGACCGGACACACCCCCCCGATGACCAGACCCGACACCACGGCGTGTTGCAAAAAAGCGTGTCGCAAAACGTCTTCCAGCACGGCCGTTCTTCCCCTCGGTCAACGTGTTTCGCGTGCGCGTCAGTGTTGGTGTTCCATCACGCGCACGTCATGGCCGTACACCCGGTGGAGGATCTCGTCTTGGCGGGCGGTAAACGCCTCGGGATCCCCATGAAAGTACAGCCGCTTGTTCAGGCAGGCCACGCGGTCCACCATGGATGTGATCACCCCGATGTCATGGGAAACAAGCAGCATGGTGACGTTCAGCTCCCGGCGCATGTTCGCCAGCAGGGCAAAAAACTGGCCCACCGACTGCTCGTCCACCCCCACCGTGGGCTCGTCGAGGATGAGCAACTCCGGGTCGGCCACCAGAGCCCGGGCGATGAAGACGCGCTGCTGCTGGCCGCCCGACAGCTTGCCGATCGGTTGCCGGGCGTAGTCGGCCATGCCGACCCATTCCAACGTGCGGTACACCTTTTCCTTTTCCCGTTTCCCCATCCACCGAAACAGGCCCATCTTGCCGAACAGGCCCATCGACACCACCTCAAACACCGTGGCGGGGAAACCGGTGTTGAAGCTGTTGGCTTTCTGGGAAACGTATCCGATCTTCGACCAGTCGCGGAACCGGGAAAGCGGCTCGCCGAACAGGCGGATCTCCCCCCTGTTCGGCTT
>PKQU01000052.1 GCA_017577925.1 Bacillota bacterium | reverse complement strand
GTCGCGCAGGTGGGCGGGAAGGAGGCGCAGCAGGCCGCTTTTGCGCACCGCCGTTTGCAGCCCCGACGTTTGGTAGAAGCGCAGGAGGCGACCCAACCGCTTCAGCCTCCGCGGATGGGGAAACACGTGGGTGAAAAACACCTTGCGCGCAAGGCGCACACCCCACGGCATCGGCGCGTGGGCGGCGAGGGCTTCGCGGGCCTGTTCGAGCAGGTGGCCGTACCGGACGCCCGAGGGACAGGCCGGCTCGCAGGCCCGGCAGCCGAGGCACAGGTCGAGCTGGTGTCGGAAGGCCTCGTCGGGCACGAGGAGGCCGTCTTTGACGGCCTTCATCAGCGCGATGCGCCCGCGGGGCGACGCGGCCTCGTACCCGGTTTCCTGAAACGTGGGGCAGGCCGGCTGGCAAAATCCGCAGCGCATGCAGTTTTCCAGCTCGTCGCCGTCCAACACCTCCTGCAGGTGTCGCTGAAGCCGGGCGGTGCGGGCGTCGGGAACGGGCCCTTGCTCCTGTTCTGTTGGCGGCATCGCGATGGTCGGATCAGGCGTGGGGGTGCGGGACACGATGGATCACCTTCCGTTTCCGCCCATCCGGAGGGAAGATTTTCCCGGGATTGAGCAGCCCCTCGGGATCAAAGGCGTGCTTGATCCCTCTCAGTACCTCCAATCCCGTCGGTCCCACCTTCCATTCGAGGTACGGCGCTTTGACGGCACCGACGCCGTGTTCGCCGGTGACGGTGCCGCCCAGTTCGATGGCGGCGGCAAAAATCTCCTTGAACGCTTGCTCAACGCGAGCGATTTCCTCCGCGTTGCGGGCATCAGTCGGGCAGGTGGGATGGAGGTTGCCGTCGCCCGCGTGGCCGAAGGTGCAGATGAGCAGGTCGTATTTTTTCGCGATCTGCGCGATACGTTCCACCATTGGCGCGATCTGCGCGCGCGGGACGGTAGCGTCTTCGAGGATCGTTGTCGGGCGCAAGCGGGCCAGGGCCGACAGCGCCGTGCGGCGGGCGGTGCGCAGCGCTTCGCCTTCCTCCTCGGTGGCGGCCACCCGGATCTCCCGTGCGCCGGAATCCTCGCAGATGGCGGCGATGCGCTGAAGGTCGCGTTCCACCACTTCCTCCGGACCGTCTTGTTCGATGAGCAGGAAGGCGGCGATGTCGGTGGGAAGGCCGATGCGCATGTAGTCTTCGACCACCTGGACCGTGGCCTGGTCCATAAACTCCAGCGTGCACGGGATGATGCGGTGGGCGATGATGCGGGACACCGCGCGGGCGGCGCTGTACAGATCGTCGAAAAGGGCGCTCATGACTTTGCGGTGTTCCGGTTTGGGCAACAGGCGTAATGTCGCCTCGGTGATGACGGCCAGTGTGCCTTCCGACCCGACGAGGAGGCGGGTGAGGTCGTAGCCGGCCACGTCCTTGACCAGCTTGCCGCCGGTGCGCATTACCTCCCCGGACATCAGGACCGCCTCGAGGCCGAGCACGTAGTCCTTTGTGGTGCCGTATTTGAGGCCGCGCAGACCGCCGGCACATTCGGCGATGTTGCCGCCGATGGTGGAAATGCGCATGCTGCCGGGGTCGGGCGGATAAAAGAGCCCTCGCGCCTCGACGGCCTCGTGCAGGTGCTGCGTAACGACGCCGGGTTGGACCGTTGCCGTCAGATTTTCCTCGTCGATCTCGAGGATGCGATTGAGCCGCGTCAGCACGAGGACGATGCCGCCCTCTACGGGAACGGTCCCGGCGCTCAGGTTGGTTCCGCTGCCCCGCGGGACAACCGGGATGCGATGACGGCTGGCGATGCGTAATACCGCGGCCACTTCCTCGGTGTTTCCCGGAAAGACGACGGCGGCGGGCATGGCCTGAAACAGCGGGGTCGCGTCATATGAATAGGCGAGAAGGGCCTCCGGATCATCCCGCACGTGCGCCGCGCCGACTGCGGTGACCAGTTCCCGTTTCACGGTTGCGGGCAGGCTGCCCATCGGTGCGTTCCTCCTCCCAATGATCAGATGACCCGATATTTACAGAATCCTTTTTCTATTTTACCGGCGGGTGGTGTAGTATTGCAACAATATTTAGATGATCTGATGACTTGACAAGTTGATCATTTGGTTTTAATATCAATTACGAGTACAATAAAAATTCTGAATAAGATGAGAGGGGGGAGTGCATGGCGTGGAACCAAGTCTATGCGCCGGTAGGCGGCAATCTGTGGCTGTCGGTGTTTGTCGCCTTGCTTCCGATCGTCTTCTTCTTCTACGCCCTGGCCGTTCGCCGCATGCCGGGGCACAAGGCCGGCCTGATCACCGTTGCGCTGACCGTCTTGATCGCTGTGTTCGTCTACCGCATGCCGGTTTCGATGGCCCTGGCGGCAACCGGCTACGGGATTGCGTATGGCTTGTGGCCGATCGCGTGGATTATCGTAACCGCTGTCTTTCTGTACAAGATTACGGTGAAGAGCGGGCAGTTTGCCATCATTCGTTCCTCCGTGGTGGCGATCACCGAAGACCAGCGGCTACAGGCCATCTTGGTGTCCTTTTGCTTTGGCGCCTTCCTTGAAGGGGCGGCGGGTTTCGGCACGCCGGTGGCCATTACCGCAGCGCTTCTGGCGGGCTTGGGTTTCCATCCGCTGTACGCCGCCGGGTTGTGCCTCATCGCCAACACGGCACCGGTAGCCTGGGGTGGCGTGGGGATCCCCATTACCGTCGCCGGGTCGGTATCGGGAATCGACCCGATGCTGATCAGCCAGATGGCCGGACGCCAGTTGCCGCTGTTGTCGATCCTCGTGCCGTTCTGGCTGGTGGCCATCATGGACGGCTGGCGCGGCATCCGGGAAACGTGGCCGGCCACCCTCGTGGCGGGTCTCTCCTTTGCCGCCGCCCAGTATGTGACGGCCAACTTCATCAGCCACGAGCTGCCGGACATCACCTCGGCGCTGGTTAGCCTGGCGGTGACGGCGGGCTTCTTGAAGGTATGGCGGCCGGCGTACATCTTCCGCTTTGTGCAGGGACGTCCCGTGCACATTCCGGCCCGCGAAAGCGGTCACCGGGAAGCGGCCGCAACGGCCGGCGGGACGGGGTACACCCTGGGCCAGGCGGTCAAGGCGTGGTCGCCGTTCTTGCTCCTCACGGTTGTCATCGGGATCTGGAGTCTCAAGCCGGTGAAGGATGTGCTCAGTTCCTTTACGATCCAGGTACCCGTGCCGTTCCTGCACAATGGGGTGCAAAAGGTGCCACCCGTGGTGGAAACGGTGACGCCGTACGCGGCGGAGTTCAAATTCGATTGGATCGGGGCAACGGGGACGGCCATCTTCGTGACCGCTCTCCTGACCAAGTTTCTGATCCGCATGCCGTGGCGCGACTGGTTCAAGCTGTTTGGCGAGACGGTGTGCGAGCTGTCCCGGCCGATTGTTACCGTCGGCGCCGTCCTGGGCTTTGCCTACATCGCCAATTATTCCGGGCAGTCGGCCACGCTCGGGCTGGCGCTGGCGGCGACCGGCAGCCTGTTCCCGTTCTTCTCTCCCGTGCTGGGGTGGTTGGGGGTCTTTCTGACCGGCAGCGACACGTCATCCAACGCCCTCTTTGGCAACCTGCAAAAGGTGACCGGCGAGCGCATCGGCATCGATCCGACGCTCTTCGTTGCGGCCAACACCACGGGCGGCGTGACGGGGAAGATGATTTCGCCCCAGTCCGTCGCGGTGGCCTGCGCGGCCGTGGGCCTGGTGGGGAAGGAGTCCGACCTGTTCCGCTTCACCCTCAAGCACAGCCTCCTGCTTCTTCTCGTCCTGTGCGTGTTGACCGCGCTGCAGGCGTACGGGATGCCATGGATGATCCCCGGGGGCCATTGACGAGGCGGTTGGTGCGGGATGGCCGTGATCCTCGCACGCGGGACGGTGCTTCCCGGTGCATGGGGGTCGGTTGCGGTTGTTCGCATCGTGACAGGTTCGCTACAATGGAGGCACAACCACGATGGTTGAGGTGACGACCTCCTTGAACATCCGTCCGATCCGAACGAAGAAGCTGTATGAAGAGGTGGCCGAGGAGCTCAAGCGAATGATTCGCGAGGGCGAGCTGAAACCTGGCGATCGGCTTGCATCGGTGAAGGAGCTGGCGGAAGCGTTCAATGTGGGCCGTTCGGCGGTGCGGGAGGCGCTGAGCGCGCTCCAGGCCATGGGGCTCGTCGAGATGCGCCAGGGGGAAGGGACCTTCGTGCGCAACTACGACCCCTCCGCACTGGTCCAGCCCATTGCCGCTGCCGTCCTGATGAACCGCGAGGATATCTGCGCGTTCCTGGAGGTTCGCAAGATCCTGGAAGTGGGGGCGGCGGGTCTGGCCGCCACGCGGCGCACCGAGGAAGATCTGGCCCACATGGAAGAGGCGCTGCGGGAGATGGAGGCGAGCCTGGGGTCCTGCGAAGAGCTCGGAGAGCGGGCCGATGTCCGGTTTCACCTGGCCGTCGCCCGGGCGACGAAAAACCGCATCCTCATCAAGCTGATGAACACCATTGCCGACACGATGCAAGAGACGATGCGCGAAAGCCGCCGCCTGTGGCTGTATACCGAGGAGGCGACAGCGGAGCGCCTATACCGCGAGCACGTGCGCATCTACGAAGCCATCCGTGCGCAAGATGCGCCGTTGGCCCAGCAGCGCATGCTCGCCCACCTGGTGAAGGTGGAGGAAGTGCTGAACCAGGCTGCCGAGGCGGAGGACGACGAGTAGGCCGGGCGAAGGCCGGGGGCGAACCGTACAGCAGGCCCGAACCGGTTCAAGGGAGGGGAGCGGGGCAGCCGAAGCTGCCCGACGTGAGGAAAGGCCGACGTCCAGCAAGGAGGAAAAGACGATGCGGGTCGCGCTGTTTGTCACCTGTTTGGTTGATGTCTTTTTTCCGGACGTGGCCAAGAGCGTAGTCCGGGTCTTGCGGCGCTACGGGGTGGAAGTGGAGGTCCCGCGAACCCAAACCTGTTGCGGCCAGCCGGCTTACAACAGCGGCTACCGTGCCGAGGCGCGGGAGGTGGCCAAGCAGCTGATCCGCGCCTTAGAAGGCAGCACCTACGTGGTGACGCCGTCGGGGTCGTGCGCGGCGATGATCCGTTGCGAATACCCCCGGCTGTTTGCCGATGATCCCGAGTGGCACCCGCGGGCCGAGGCGCTGGCCGCCAAGACCTATGAATTTTCCGAATTTATCGTGAACGTCTTGGGCGTGGAAGACCCCGGGGTCACGTTTCCGGCCCGGGCGACGGTCCACACGTCCTGTCACATGACGCGAGGGCTGGGGGTACAGGAGGAACCCTTGACTCTGCTCAAGAGGGTCGAGGGCCTCGAGTTGTGTCCGCTGCCCAACCGCGAAGACTGCTGCGGGTTTGGCGGTACCTTTGCTGTGAAAATGGCCGACATTTCCGCGGCCATGGCCGACGAGAAGATCGACCACATCGAGGAGACGGACGCCGAGGTGCTGATCGGCTCAGACATGGGCTGCCTGTGGCACCTGGGCGGGCGCCTGAGCCGAAGGGGGAAGCGGCTGCGCGTGCTGCACGTGGCCCAGGTTCTCGATGGGGGGAGGGAGTAGGATGCGGACAAGTGCGGAGCGATCTTTTGTCCGACGTGCCCGGCAGGCCCTTGCCGATTCCACATTGCGGGCGGCGGTGCGGAAGGCCCAGGAGCGGTTCCGTTCCGGCAAGCGGAACGCCGAAGCGGAGCTGGGCCACTGGGAGGCGTGGCGGCGCTTGGGCGAGGCGATCCGCCGCCACACGATCGAGAACCTGGATTATTACCTGGAGCAGTTGGCGGACAACGTGGAGAAGAACGGCGGCACGGTGGTGTTCTGCGCCACGGAACGGGAGGCCGTCGAGTACATCGTGCAGGTGGCGCGGGAAAAGGGTGCGCGCCGCGTGGTGAAGTCGAAGTCGATGGTCTCCGAGGAACTGCACCTCAACCGCGCCCTTGAGGCATTGGGGGTTGAGGTGGTCGAGTCGGATCTCGGGGAATACATCATCCAGCTGGCCGGCGAGCCCCCGTCGCACATCATCGCCCCGTCGATCCACAAAAACCGGCGGCAGATTGCCGAGCTGTTTTCCCGGGTGGCCGGCGAGCCGGTTCCCGACGACACCCCATCCCTCACCCGGTTCGCCCGGCGCCAGCTCCGGCGCGCGTTTCTCGAGGCTGACATCGGCATTACCGGCTGCAATTTCGCAGTGGCCGAGACGGGCACGGTCGTGCTGGTGAGCAACGAGGGCAATGCCCGCCTGACGACGACGCTGCCGCGCGTGCACATTGCCATCATGGGCGCAGAGCGCCTGGTGCCGACGTGGGACGACCTCGACGTGATGCTCCACCTCCTGCCGCGGGCGGCGACCGGACAGAAGATCACGAGCTATGTGACGGCCGTTTCCGGCCCCCGCCGCCCGGGGGATGCCGACGGGCCCGAGGAGTTTCACCTCGTCATCGTCGACAACGGCCGTCTGGACATCCTCGGCACCGCCTACCAGGACGTGCTCCATTGCATCCGCTGTGGGGCATGCCTCAACGTGTGTCCCGTCTATCGGCACATCGGCGGGCACGCCTACGGCAGTGTCTACTGCGGCCCCATCGGCAAGGTGCTGACACCGCTCCTCGGCGGGATGGAGGAGTGGCAGGAGCTTCCCCACGCCTCCAGCTTGTGCGCCGCCTGCAGCGAGGCCTGTCCGGTGCGCATCCCGCTCCATGAGCTCCTGATCGAGCACCGCACCGAACAGGCCTCCCGGGGCATGCGCCCGTGGGCGGAGCGCTGGGCCTTTCGCCTCTACCGGTGGGCGGCCACCCACCCGGCCTTCTACCGGCGAGCAGTACGGTGGGCGCGCCGGGTTTTGGCCCCGCTGGCCGACCGGGAGGGCAAGGTGCGCCTTGCCGTCGGACCGCTCAAGGGCTGGACGGCGGTGCGCGACCTGCCGCTTCCGGCGCGCCAGTCCTTCCTCGACTGGTGGGAAACGGAGGGCCGGAGGGAAGCGCAGGGGTCCAATGGCCGCACGAAAGGGGAGGAGCGCGATGGCGAACGGAGTGCGTGATGCGCGGCGGGAAGCGTTCCTGAACCGCGTGGCTGCGCGGCTGGGCAAGCCGCGGGGGCGGCGGGTGATGCGCCCCGATTTTGGACCGCTTCCCTCGCAGGCGGAGGAGCAGCTCACCACACCGGCGGCGCGCGCCGCGGCTTTTTGCCGGGCCCTGGAAGCCCTGAAGGGGCGCCCGCAGCGCGCGGCCGACCTGTCGGAACTCGACGATGCGGTGCGCGCCATCGTCCGCCGCCATGGGGTTCGGCAAGCGGTGTTGTGGGATGCGGCCCATCCGGCGCTGGAACGGGTTGAGGCGGCGCTGTGCGCCTCCGGCGTCACCGTGCGGCGCTGGCCCGACGGCGGCACGGTTTTTGCCGAGGCGTGCGAGCTGGGCGTCGTGGTGGCGGAGATGGCCGTGGCCCAGACCGGGAGCGTGGTGCTGCCGGCGCGGGGCGGGCAGGGCCGGAGCGTCAGCCTGCTGCCACCCGTTCTGTTGGTGTTGGTCGACGAGGAGCGCATCGTCGGCACGCTGACCGATGCCCTGCGCGCCATTGGCCGGCGGGCCCGCGGCGGCGACCTGCCCGCGTGCGTCAACCTCGTTACCGGTCCGAGCCGTAGTGCCGACATCGAGATGGACTTGTCCGTCGGCGTGCACGGACCCGGCGCGGTGTACGCCGTGGTGGTCGGGGCGTTGGGCTCATCGCGCGCGCGGTAGTGCAGGGCAACCCTCCCCGAGGAAACGGGGAGGGTTTAACCTTTTTGTAAACAAGCTGGTCTTTTCCTGTAGATGTGTGATTATGTATAAAGAGAAGGCCTGCGAACAAGCCCTGTCGAGTCGGGCAAGGAGGGATGCGCTGTGGTGATACGTCCGAAGGGCAAGGCTTGGCGTGTGGTCCTGATCGGTCTGTTTATCCTGGCGCTCCTTGTCACCTCGTTGCAACCCGTTTTCGCCGATGCAACGGTTGGCGAAACGGTGGTGACGCTGGGTAAAGACCTGACCCCGTCGCAGCGGCAGGCGGTGCTCCAGGAGATGGGGGTCGACCCGAACGCGGTGACCATCGTCGAGGTGACCAACGACGAGGAACACCGCTACCTGGGCAATGTCCTGCCGAAGAGCGCCATTGGGCGTCGGGCGATCTCCTCGGCCAAGATTACCCTGGAACAGCCAGGTTCGGGCGTGAACGTGGAGACGCACAACATCACGTGGGTCTCCGAGTCGATGTACGTCAACGCGTTGCTGACGGCAGGGGTAAAGGATGCCTCGGTGTACGTGACGGCGCCGATGCCGGTATCGGGGACGGCCGCCTTGACGGGCGTGATCAAGGCCTTTGAGCAGGCGACCAACACCTCTATCAGCGAAGAGCAAAAGCAGGTGGCCAACGAGGAGATGGTGCGCACGGCCCAGCTTGGCGAGAAGATCGGGAACCCCGACAAAGCGGCCGAGCTGATGCTCCGGCTGAAGGAGGAGCTGGCCAAACAGGGCGGTGACCTTTCAAACGAGGCGCTGCGCCAGTTGATCATCAATGTCGCCGGCGACCTCAACATTCAGCTGTCGGATCAGGACGTGGCGCAGCTGACCCAGCTCCTGCAGCGCATTGCCAACCTGCCGATCGACTGGTCCAGTGTGCGCGACCAAGTCGCGCTGGTGCGGGACAATCTGGACCAGATCCTCAATTCCGAAGAAACGCGCAGCGTGCTGCGGGCGTTTCTCGATTTTCTCGTCACGCTCTTTGATGCCGTGGTGCGCCTGTTCGGCTGACGCGCGTCCCCGAGAAGGGGGCGTGTTTTTTTTGTTCTGTTCAGGGGGGCGAAGTGGGAGGCGCACGAGTCCCTCTATCCTTGAAAGCGTCTTCCGTTGGCATAATCTTCCGAATAATGCATAGTGATTTCCTATAGAGAGTATATTGACAATTCCATCGATTTCTCTGATACTTTACTTGCTGGCATGATTTTTTTCATCCATACCACATGACAGGGGGGAATGTCCATGTCCACGCGTGAACAATGGGGGACGCGAGCGGGTTTCGTGCTCGCGGCCATCGGGTCCGCCATCGGTTTGGGCAACATCTGGCGTTATCCTTACGTGTTGTATGAAAACGGCGGCGGCTCGTTCCTGATCCCGTACTTCTTTGCCCTTTTCACGGCGGGGATCCCGATCTTGCTTCTGGAGTTTTGGATCGGCCACCGGTACAGAAAGGCGGCGCCCTACGCGCTGCGCGACTTGGCCCGCGGATGGTCGTGGCTCGGCTGGTGGCCGGCGATGGTTTGCTTTGTCATCGTCACGTATTACGCGGTTGTGCTAGCCTGGGCGCTCAGCTACATGTACTTTTCCTTTGGCCTGCAGTGGGGCGACGACACGAAAGCGTTCCTGTTTGGAAACTTCTTGAAGTTGACGGACAGCCCGAGCGTTGTCGGCGGCCTGCAGTGGCACATTGTGCTGCCCGTGGTGATCGTGTGGGCGATCGTGTTCTTCTACGTCTACCGCGGTGTGCGCAAGGGCATTGAGCGAGCCAACAAGGTCATGATCCCGTTGCTCCTCGTCATGATTGCCATTGTCGTGTTCCGTGGCGTGACCCTGCCCGGCGCGATGGACGGCCTGAACCACCTGCTCACGCCCGATTTCAGCACGCTCGCCAATCCGCAGGTGTGGATTGCCGCGTACAGCCAGGTGTTCTTCAGCCTAAGCATTGCCTTTGGCGTCATGATCACCTACGCCAGCTACCTGCCGAAGCGCGCCGACATCAACAACAGCGCCTTCATCACCGGCCTGGCCAACAGCGGCTTTGAGTTCTTCGCCGCCCTGGGCGTCTTCGGCGCCATCGGCTTTTTGGCGCATGTGCAAGGCGCCGACGTGAAGGATGTGGCCAGCGCGGGCCCGGGTCTGGCCTTCGTGGTCTTCCCGAAGATCATCAGCGAGTTGCCGGCGCTCAACGAGCTGTTCGGTGTCCTGTTCTTCGGCGCCCTCGTCCTTGCCGGGCTGACCTCGGCCATCTCGCTTGTCGAGGTGTCCATCGCCGCGGTGATGGAGAAGTTCTCCTGGTCGCGGCAGAAGGCGGCTTCCATCGTGTGCGGTGCCGCCTTCGTGGGCAGCCTGGTCTACACGACGGGCGGCGGGCTGTACTACCTCGACATCGTCGACCACTTCATCAACGCGTTTGGCGGCCTGCTCGTCGGCTTGCTGGAAGTGATCCTCGTCGGGTGGGTGGTGAAGAAGACGGCCGAGGCGCGGGCCTACACCAACACCATGTCCGACTTCGCCATTGGCTCGTGGTGGGACTTCTGCGTGCGTTACGTCACCCCGATCGTCCTTGGGGCCATGACCCTTCTGAACCTGGTAAAAGAGTTTCGCGAGCCGTACGAGGGGTACCCGCTGTGGGCGCTCCTCACGCTCGGGGCGGGTGTGGCCGCGGCGGCCCTCATCGTGTCCGTGGCGTTCCACCTGTCAGACGCTCGAAACCTGAAACCGGTGTCGCACGGCAAACAGGAGGGGATGTGAACGATGTCCGGTCTTGCTGTGGCCATGTTGCTGTTCGGTGCGGTCGTGCTGTGGGGCGGTCTGGCGTTGTGCCTGTCGATTGCCTGGAAGCGGCGTGACGTCCGTTCGTGAAAAACGGCGGCGGAAAGTGGGCTCTAAGTCAATAACTGTGGATG
>PKQU01000232.1 GCA_017577925.1 Bacillota bacterium | reverse complement strand
ACAACAAGAAAAAACGGCAACAAAAAGAAGATGGGAAGGCGCCACGCGTGCGCCTGCGGACGCCTTCTCATCGAATGATCACCTCGTCTTTCAGCTGCCCCTGCAGCTGCTTCACCACCGTCTCAACGGCCACTTCCGGCGTCATCTGTCCGGCCACCACCGCCGTCAGGCCACGGTAGACCGCCTGGTCGTACGTGCCAAACTGGCTGTGCAAGGGAAGAAACTTGGCGTGCTCAACCATGTAGCTGACGGCGTGAAGGAACCCGCTCTTGCGGTATTCCGGATCGTCAAGCTGCGATTTCAGGATCGCCAAGTGGCCGCTTTCCACAGCGTGGCGCGTGTTGAGATCGGGTGCCGTGGCCTCGATCAGCAGGCGCGCCGCCAACTCCGGATGTTTCGACTGGGCCGTCACCATATACACGAGCGGATGGGACAGCGTCACGCCCGGCCGCCCCTTTTCGCCGCTGGGGATCAGGGCATAGCCGAGGTCGCGCATTTTGTCGTCCGTCAGACCGTACTTGTCCTTCCACTCGGCCACCTGCCACGACCCGCCGTGGAAGAAGCCCACCTTCTGTCCCATCACCGTGCGGTGCCAGATGCTCCAGTCGGTCCCAATGAGCGTCGGGCGCATCACCTTGTCCTCCTGGGCCGCACGGGCGAAGAAGCGATATTCGTTTAACAGGGCCTGCCTATCGAGGACGAGCTTGCCCGACTCGGCATCGTACATCTCTCCACCATAGGCAAAGTAGAACAGGTAGAAGTCCGGTCCAGGCTGCGGCCGCGTCCAAAAGCCCATCGCCGGTTCAACGGCACCTTTGTCTTGCAGGTCCTTGGCCACCTTCAGCAGGTCATCCAGAGTGAACGCCCCGCTCCGGATGCGATCCGGGAGCGCCTCGATGTCCGCGTCGGACCATCCCGCTTTCTTTAGCAGCGATTTCCAGAAGTACAGCGGACGGGCCTCAACGTCTTGAGGAATTCCCCAGATTTTGCCTTTATACGTCACGGCCTCCCACAGATTGGGGAACAGTTCCTGATACACAGGATTGTTCCGCACGTACTCATCCAGGGCAATGATGTGGCCGGCCTCCGACCACGGCGCCACGTCCTCGTGGCCGCTCAGCACGATGTCCGGCGCCTTGCCCGCCTCGGAGGCGAGGATGAACTTCTGCTTGTACTCCTCCCACGGCCGGTCTTCCAGCTTTCCTTCAACACGCACGCGTACAGGTTGGCCCTCTTGTTCCAGCTTCTTGTTGAGCCGCTCGGCCGCCGCCTTCAGGTTTTCCAGGCGGTAGCGCTCCGTCGGCTTGCCAACAACCATTACCGAAAACGTCACCGTTTGCACGCCGTCTGAACCGGGCGCTTGTGCAGAAGTCCCATTCGTTTCCTTGGATGTTGTCGCGCACCCGCTTACCAGCAGCGAAGGAATCAGCACGAGCAGTACCCACACGGACCACCAGCGCGACACCCTCACCCGCGGGTACGTGCGCATCATCTTTCCACCTCCGCATCCAATTGATGTTATGGTGATTTTATTATTTTCACGCTTGTAAAAAATATCCTATTGACGAAAAAGAAGAAGAGATAAGGCTCACCGCATCGACCAAGCGATAATGGTTCCGTCCTCTTCATCCAACCGTCGGCTTTCCGGCTTTCCCCACGACGGCTCACGTCTCACTCTTGTTGGGTTACGGCCTGAAAGGCGGAAGGGTCGTCGGTTTGGACGATGTCGACCCCCCACTCCACCAGCTCGCGCAACGTCTCCGGCGTAGGGGCAAAGCTTTGCACGGCCACGTTCTGTCGGTGCAGCGTGTCGACATCTTCCCGCCGCAGGTGGTCGTAATCGACGCAGAGCACATTGGCCTGCGCCTGCCGCACCACCGACACCGGGTCGATCAGCCGCGCCTGGCAGATGACACCCGTCATCATGCGGGGTTCCAGCTGCTTAACCCGGCGTGCAATGGCGTGGTCAAAGGACATCACCATCACTTGCTCTTCCATGTGCCGCTCCTTGATCATGCGGACGACGCGGTCGCACAGGACCTCCTCGTCGTCCCCCCGGCTCTTCAGCTCGATCTGGAGATAGAGCCGGCTCGAGGACCACTCCAGGACCTCGGACAGCGTGGGCACCGGCTCGCCGCGATAGCCGTCGCCAAACCAGCTCCCGGCGTCGAGCCGACGCAGATCGGCAAGGGACTGATCGGCGACCCGACCGCGGCCATTGGTCGTCCGCTCCAGTGTCCAGTCATGGAACACAACCGGATGGCCGTCGCGGGTCAGCTGGACGTCGAGCTCGATCATGTCGA
>PKQU01000231.1 GCA_017577925.1 Bacillota bacterium | reverse complement strand
GACAAGGAATACCAGGCGCAGTTTCAATAATGGGCCACGCAAGCAGGCGACAGGGCTGGGTTCGACCGGCCTTGTCGCCTTGCTTACGGCTTGACGCGAAGGGAGGGTGTGCGGTGTCCGAGTATGTGGTGGAGATGCGGGGGATCACCAAGCGATTTCCCGGCATCGTGGCCAACGACGGCATCGATTTGCGGGTGCGCCGCGGCGAGATTCACGCGCTCTTGGGGGAAAACGGCGCCGGCAAGTCGACGTTGATGAACATCCTGTTCGGCTTGTACCAGCCGGATGAAGGGGAAATTTACATCAAAGGGAAAAAGGTGGCCATCACCGATCCCAATGTGGCCAATGAGCTGGGCATTGGCATGGTCCATCAGCACTTCATGCTCGTCGAGCCCTTCACGGTTACGGAAAACATCGTCCTGGGTGCCGAGCCGCGACGGGGCATGACTATCGACACCGCCGTCGCCGAGGCCAAGGTGCGCGAGCTGTCGGAACGGTACGGGCTCAAGGTGGACCCGCGGGCGAAAATCCGCGACATTTCCGTCGGCATGCAGCAGCGCGTGGAGATCCTCAAGACGCTGTACCGCGGTGCGGACATTCTCATTTTTGACGAGCCCACTGCCGTCCTCACGCCGCAGGAGACCCGCGAACTGATTGACATCATGAAGAACCTTGTGCGCGAAGGCAAGTCGATCATTCTCATCACCCACAAGTTGAAGGAGATCATGGCCGCCGCCGACACGGTAACCGTGATCCGGCGCGGGAAGGTGGTGGGGACCGTTCCGGTGCGCGAGACAAACCCGGACCAGCTCGCGGCGATGATGGTGGGCCGCGAGGTGGCGTTCCGGGTGGAAAAGGCGCCGGCCAAACCCGGGCCGGTGGTGCTCGAGGTGCGCAACGTGACGGCCCTCGACAACCGCGGCGTGCCGGCGCTCAACGGGATCAGCTTCGAGGTACGCGCTGGCGAAATCCTGGGCATCGCCGGCGTTGACGGGAATGGCCAGTCGGAACTAATCGAGGTGCTCACCGGGCTGCGCAAGGTGACGGGCGGCGAGATCCGCCTGAACGGCGAGCCGATCCATAACCGCTCGCCGCGCGCCATCGCCGAGCGCGGCGTGGCGCATATCCCGGAGGACCGCCACAAGCGCGGGCTGGTACTGGACTTTTCTATCGGCGAGAACATGGTCCTCGGCACGTACCACAAAGCGCCGTTCAGCCGCAGGGGGTTGCTCCGCCACGAGGCCATCACAGCGTATGCGCAGAAGCTGATTCAGGAATTTGACGTGCGCACGCCGAGCGTGGACACCCCGGCGCGGGCGCTGTCAGGCGGGAACCAGCAGAAGGCGATCATCGGGCGGGAAATCGACAAGGATCCGGTGCTCCTGATCGCCGCCCAGCCCACGCGGGGGCTGGACGTCGGGGCGATTGAATTCATTCACCGCCGGCTGGTGGCGGCGCGCGATGCGGGAAAGGCGGTCCTGCTCGTGTCCCTCGAGCTGGATGAGATCTTGAATGTGGCCGACCGCATTGCCGTGATTTACGAGGGACGCATTGTGGGCGTGGTGGACGCCAGCGCCACCAACGAGAACGAATTGGGCCTGCTGATGGTCGGCAGCAGGTCGCAGGGGAAGGAGAGGGGCCAATGAACGGAGCGGACAGCCGCAGCCTGCAAACGCGCCTCGGGCGCCTGTTCCTCAAGGACTCGGCGTTGGTGCCCGCGGTTTCCGTGGTGCTGGGCCTGGCCGCGGGGGCGCTGCTCATGCTGGCCGGGGGCTACGACCCGGTGGCGGCGTACAGTGCGCTGTACGAAGGGGTCTTCGGCAACCTGTACAACATGGGCGAGACCATCCGGCAAATCACGCCCCTCATTTTTACCGGGCTGTCGGTGGCGTTTGCCTTTCGTACGGGCCTCTTCAATATCGGGGCGGAAGGGCAATTCCTGGTTGGCTCGCTGGCCGCGGTGTGGGTTGGCGCGGCCATTGACGCGCCCGCGGGTGTGCACGTCCTGTTGGCCCTGCTTGCCGGGGGGCTGGCCGGTGCCCTGTGGGGGGCCGTGCCCGGGTACCTGAAGGCCAAGCGCGGTGTCCATGAAGTGATCACCACGATCATGATGAATTGGATCGCCTTGTACCTGACCAATTACCTGATTCGCGCGTATCTGAAGGCCGACGCCGAACGCTCCGTGGAGATCCGTCCAACGGCGAGCCTGCAGGCGGATTGGCTGAGCGCCTGGTTTGACGATGCGCGCATCCATCTGGGCATTGTGCTGGCGCTTCTTGCCCTCGCGGCCTATTACGTGGTGCTGT
>PKQU01000230.1 GCA_017577925.1 Bacillota bacterium | reverse complement strand
CGCTCGACTTGCATGTATTAGGCACGCCGCCAGCGTTCGTCCTGAGCCAGGATCAAACTCTCCATGCAATCCCGCCAGGCAAAGGATCAACCCCTCACCCGGCGGCCATGAAGCGTTTGTCCGAAACTATCGGCCGCATCGGCTGCGCTGCTTCCGTTTTCAAGGAACCGTCACCGGTTTTGCCGCGCTCGATCGCGCGGCGGCAATTACTATTAATAGCAGGGAACGCGCACAATGTCAAGGTAGAAAAATGATCCAACGGAAAACGAGAGCCACAACGCCTTACCATCGCAGCTCTCGCTTCGAATCCTCTCCGTTTCGGTCGTCACCCGTTCGGCTGCCGCGGCGGCTCCGGCGCGTTGTCAGCCCAGGGTTTTGCGGCAGGAGCCTCCGGATCCAGCGGCGGGCGCTTATCGGTTCCCAACCCTTGTGCGGAAGCAGGTAAACCGCGATCCTTTTCCTTGCGTTCGGGTGGATGCCCCATCCTCATTTCCCTCCTTCCGTCTCACGGATAGGCTTAGTATGCGCGACATCCCGACGCCGATCTCATCCTGAGCCAAGCGAGAAACCCCCGGGCATACTAAAAACGACAGCGAAACGCCCATCGGGAAACCCTTGGCTCCGCGCTTCAACACCCGATCGGGCATCCACCTGCTGGTACGGCGACAAAACGCCAAGCGGAAAAAAGAATAATCCCAGAGCGAGGACGTCATCCCCCACTCTGGGCCACCACGCGCTTCAGACCCTCCGGATAGGGTGGACGCACAATGCCGTGCTCGGTCACGATGGCCGTCACCAGCTCAGCGGGTGTCACGTCGAAGGCCGGATTGTACACCGCAACACCTTCCGGGGCGGTGCGGCGCCCAAACCCTTCCGTCACCTCATGGGCCGGGCGCTCTTCAATGGGAATATCCGCGCCCGTCGGCGTGGCCAGGTCGATGGATGACGTGGGCGCCGCCACGTAAAACGGGATGTTGTGCGCCTTGGCCAACACAGCCAGGCTGTAGGTACCAATCTTGTTGGCCACGTCACCGTTCGCCGCCACGCGGTCGGTGCCGACGATGACTGCCTGGACCCAGCCCTGCTTCATCACCCAGCCAGCCATATTGTCGCAGATGAGCGTCACGTCAACGCCCGCCTGCTGCAACTCGTAGGCCGTCAGCCGTGCTCCCTGGAGAACCGGCCGCGTCTCGTCGGCAAACACGCGCAACCGCCAGCCCCGCTCCTTCGCCAGGTACAGTGGGGCGAGCGCCGTTCCATAGGCCGCGGTGGCCAGCCCGCCGGCGTTGCAATGGGTAAGGATGCCCATGCCATCCGCCAGCAAGGCCAAGAGGTGCTCACCGATACGCCGGCACACCGCCGCGTCCTCCCGCTGGATGGCCCGCGCTTCGTCCAGGAGGGCCGCCTTGACCACCGCCAGCGGCTTGCCCCGCTCGGCTTCGGCCCGCTTCCGCATCCGCTCCAACGCCCAGAAGAGGTTGACCGCTGTCGGCCGGGCCGTGGCCAGGAACGCGACTACGCGGTCCAGTTCGCGCCAAAAGCCCGCCTCGTCACCCTCGGGCACATGGCGGACCCCCAGAACCAGCCCGTAGGCGGCGGCGATACCGATGGCCGGGGCGCCGCGCACGGCCAAGTCTCGGATGGCCGTCCACACCTCTTCCGCCGTCCTCAAGGTCAGATAGACGGTTTTTGTCGGCAGTCGGCGCTGGTCGAGCAGCACCAGGCTGTCGTCACGCCAGATCACGGATTGCGGATGGGGGACGGGAAACCCGAGGTCCATCAGCGCATCACCCTTTCCGTCGCCACATCGCGCACCAGTGCCGTCAGGTCCTCGATGCGCTGCACCGTTTCACGGTGCAAGACAAGGGCCTGCCCGATGGCCAGGGCCAGTTTTTCGCACGCCGCCCGCACCGCCGGATCGGGAATGCTTTCCAAGTCGGCCACATGGGCCAGGCCGACGACGCGGCGCATCATCTTGCAACCGGCGAACCCGACGGCATCCTGCAGTACTGCGCGGAGGTAGGTCTCGCGGTAGCCGGGAGCGTTCCACATCTCGTCTTTGACGTGTTCCGCCCAAAGCTCCGTAAACTGCTGCGCAAACCCGCGCCAGATCGCCTCGATCGTCTCCAGGAGCCATGCTTGATAGTCGCGGCGCTCGGCTTCGTTCGGTGTGTGCCCCTCCTGGGAGGCGTAGGACAGCAGCAAATTGGCAAAGACCGCACCCGGATCGAAGCCCATGGGGCCGTAGAAGGCGAATTCGGGGTCGATCACCTTTGTGCTGTCGGTCTTCACCATGATCGAGCCGGTGT
>PKQU01000051.1 GCA_017577925.1 Bacillota bacterium | reverse complement strand
GTGTACATGAACGCCGGGGCGCACGGGTCCGATGTCTCGCGCGTGCTGAAGGAGGCGACGGTGCTCTTTCCCGATGGCACGGTGCGCACGCTGACCAACCGGGAGCTGGCGTTCCGGTACCGCACGTCGCTTCTGCAGCAGCAGCCGGGCATCGTCTTGGAAGCCACGTTCCAGCTGGCCGCCGGCGACCGCAGGGAGATCGCCCGCGTGATGGCCGAGTACAAGGACCGGCGCCGGCGTACGCAGCCCCTCAAGCAGCCCTGCGCGGGGAGCGTTTTTCGCAATCCGCCCGGCGACTATGCCGGCCGGCTGATCGAATCGGCGGGCCTCAAGGGGTATCGCATCGGCGACGCGCAAATCTCTCCCATTCACGCCAACTTTATCGTCAACCTGGGACAGGCCACCGCGCGCGACGTTCTCGCCCTGATCGAGCACGCGCAGGAAACGGTGGACAAGCGCTTCGGGGTGCTCCTGCAGCCGGAAGTGCTCATCATCGGGGAACCGGCGTAGCGCGTCCCGTGACGCAGGTCCGGTGGCAGAACGGGAAAAAGGGCTCCTTGCGTGCCGCCCAGGCGTTGCTATAATGAAACTAGCGCGCGTTGCCTGGCTCCCAAAGGGTGGTGCACATGGAACGGATTCCTCAGGTAAAACCCGTACGCCGTCGCAAGGTGAACCGGAGGGCGCTTATCTTCGTGGCCCTCTTTTTTCTTTCCATTTCCACCTTCCTGTTTGTCCGCTCGCCGTATAGCAAGGTTCATGCCGTGCACGTAACGGGGACGCGGTTTCTTTCGTCGGAAGAAGTGATCCGCCAATCGGGGCTGGTGCCGGGCCATACGCTGATCTTCTTCTCGCCGGATCGCGTGCGCGAGCGCCTTGCCCGGCTTCCGGAGGTGAAGGAGGCCGCGGTGGCGTGGCGTTGGCCCAACGAGGTGGAGATCGCCGTGACGGAGCGGACCGTGCTGGCCTATGTGGTGCAGGACGGCCGGCATGTCCCTCTGCTCGAAGGCGGCGTGCTCCTTCCCTCCCGCGCCGGAGAGGGGCCGTATGAGGACCTGCCCCTGGTCACCCGTTGGGAGGACCCGCGGCGTCTTCCGCAGCTTGCCGCGGGGCTGGCCCGGCTTCCCCAAGCGGTGCGGGAACGACTGTCGGAGATCCAGCTGGTCCCGACGGCAGCCTACCCGGATCGCGTGCGCCTCTTTACGCGCGAGGGGTTTGTGGTCTACACGTCGCTGGCGCACATGGCGGACAAGCTGACGGTGCTGCCCCGGCTCCTCGACGACCGCCTGCGGGAAAATCCGCAGGAGCGCGGCACGTTTTACCTGTTTGACGCCATGTGGTACGAAGGAACGGCTTCGACGGCAGACGAGTAAGCGATCCAACCATAGGGCTCCGAACGGAACGCGAATGTGATCACCTTCGAGCCATTTGCGATTTTTATGGGAAAAAAGAGGGGAAAGGCCCGCTCCTGTTGAATGGTACTAGTAATGCAGGTTGGGTAGGAGGTGCCACCGATTGCGCTACGGCAACTATCTGGTCAGCTTGGACATCGGGACCTCACGGATTCGCGTGATCATCGGAGAAGTCAAAAACGGCTCGATTCACATCATCGGGGTGGGCACGGCGATTTCCGAAGGGTTGAAAAAAGGGGCCATTGTTGACATAGATCAAACGGTGCAGGCCATTCGTACCGCCGTCGAACATGCGGAGCAGATGACCGAGGTTCCCATACACGAGGTGTTTGTCGGCATCTCCGGCGACCATGTCCAACTCGTCTCCACGCAGGGTGTCGTGGCCGTTTCCGGAGAAGACCGGGAGATTCGCGACGAGGACGTGCTCCGTGTGATGCAGGCGGCCAAGGTGGTGGCCATTCCTCCCGAACGGGAGATTGTCGATGTCGTCCCTCGAGAGTTCATCGTCGACGGTCTGCGCGGGGTAAGCGATCCCCGGGGGATGATTGGTGTCCGCTTGGAAATGGATGGGTATCTCATTACCGGCGCCAAGACGGTGATCCACAATCTCATCCGCTGCGTTGAACGCGCCGGCCTCTCGCTTGCCGGCCTCTTTTTGGAACCGCTGGCCGTGGCCGAAATCGCCCTCACGAAGGATGACCGCCATTTGGGTGTGGCGCTTGTTGACGTGGGCGCCGGCGAGACGCAGGTGGCCCTGTTCCAGCACGGCGACCTGGTGAAGATGGGCACGGTGCCCCTCGGCGGCGACCACGTGACCAACGACATCGCTTATGGCCTGCGTACGACCACTGAAGAGGCCGAGCGGGTCAAGTTGAAGCATGGATGCGCGCTGATCGACGAGGCGTCGGAGACCGAAACGTTTCGCGTTACCAGCATCGGTTCCGATCACGAGGTGGAGTACAACCAGGTGTACCTGGCGGAAATTATCGAGCCGCGCATGGAGGAGATCTTCCTTCACGTGCGCAAAACGGTACTGGACATGGCCGGAAAAGACCCCGCCGGCGGCTACGTGTTGACGGGCGGCTCGATGGCAATGCCCGGCGTGTTGCGGCTGGCCCGTGAGACGCTGGGCGCGGCGGTGCGCGTTGCCATCCCCGACTACATAGGCGTGCGCGACCCCGCCTTCACCACGGGGGTTGGCCTGATCCAGTTTGCGGCAAGGCAAATGGCCCGCCTCGGGGCGTACGAGGCGGCGGCCACCAAGCCAAAGAAGCGCGCGGCCAAAGGATCGTCCGGTGTGTTTGAACGCGTGAAGAATTGGTTGAGCGAGTTTATTTAAGGGGGAACCGTTATGTTCGAGCTCGATTTCGAAATGGATCAGCTTGCGCAGATCAAGGTCATCGGCGTTGGGGGCGGGGGATCCAACGCTGTGAACCGCATGATCGAAGTGGGTGTTCAGGGTGTTGAATTCATTGCCGTCAACACCGACGCGCAGGCCCTGAAGCTATCCAAGGCGCCCGTGCGCCTGCAGATCGGGGAAAAGCTGACACGCGGGCTTGGCGCGGGTGCCAATCCGGAGATTGGAAAAAAGGCGGCCGAGGAGAGCCGCGAGATGATCGAAAACGCGCTGCGTGGCGCCGACATGGTGTTCGTGACGGCGGGCATGGGTGGCGGCACGGGAACGGGAGCGGCACCGGTGATCGCCGAGATCGCCCGCGAGCTGGGCGCCCTGACCGTCGGCGTGGTGACGCGTCCCTTCACCTTTGAGGGGCGCAAGCGGGCGGCCCAAGCGGAAAGCGGCATTGCCGCGCTGAAGGAAAAGGTGGACACGCTGATCGTCATCCCAAACGACCGGCTGCTGGAGATTGTCGACCGCAACACGCCGATGCTTGAGGCGTTCAAAGAGGCGGACAACGTGTTGCGCCAGGGCGTGCAGGGGATTTCCGACCTCATCGCCGTTCCGGGTCTGATCAACCTCGACTTTGCCGACGTGAAGGCGATCATGAAGGAGCGCGGCTCGGCGCTTATGGGCATCGGCATCGCGTCGGGTGAAAACCGCGCCGCCGAAGCGGCGAAAAAGGCCATTTGCAGCCCGCTTCTCGAGACGTCGATCGACGGGGCGAAGGGGGTGCTGATGAACATTACCGGTGGCACCAACCTCAGCCTGTACGAGGTGAACGAGGCGGCCGACATCGTTTCCTCCGCCGCCGACCCGGACGTGAACATGATCTTCGGGGCGGTCATCAACGAGGACCTGAAGGACGAGATCATCGTCACCGTCATCGCTACCGGCTTCGACGAGGCCAAGAAACCGGCTGCACCGGTCCGCACGCCGCTGTCGGAGCCGGAGCGCGGCGATTTCCGCCACCTGTCGTCGGCGACCGACAACCTCGACGTGCCGACGTTCCTGCGCAACCGCAACCGGCGCAAATGAGGTTGCGGGTTTGCACAGGGAAATTGGCGTCGAGTCCTGCCATCAGGACTCGATTTTTTTTTGTCCCGGCTCGACGCGTTTTCCCTCCGTGCCCCAGGGACGCTGTGCTACTCTGAGGGTACGCGCATAGGGGGTGACGGCGTGGGGTCGTTTACCTCGACCTGGTGTTTTTGCTGAATGTGGTGGCCGATTGGCTGCTCCTGTACCTCACGGCGCTATTTCGCAAGCGAACGGTCCGCCTGTGGCGCTTAACGGCGGCGGCGACGGTGGGCGCCGCCTATGCCTTTGTGGTGCTGCTCCCACCCCTGCCGGCCATGGCCCTGGTGTTGTTGAAAGTGCTGTTTTCCGCCACCCTCGTCGCGCTGGCCTTTGGCCGGGGCAGCCTGCCGACGTTTTTTGCCGATCTGGGGGTTTTCTACATGGTCTCCTTCATGGCCGGTGGCGCGGTGTACGGATTGCGCTTTTTGTTCGATTCGCCCGTTGCCGTCAAAAACGGTGCCCTGGTGACGGGCGGGCATCCGGCCGTGCAGTGGGGCTGGATTGTGGGCGGCCTGGCTGTGATCGGATACTTGGCCCGCAAAGGATACGGAGCGATCGAGACAGGCCGCCTCCAGGCGGCGTCGCGCGTCCGGGTCACGATATGGATCGACGGAAAAGCGGTCACCTGTCCCGGACTGGTCGATACGGGCAACCGGCTGCAGGATCCCCTGTCCGGCCGCCCCGTTCTGATCGCCGAAGCGGAAGTTCTGGCGCCCCTCTTTCCGGCCCAATGCCCGCCGCCTTTGGAAAGCGAAAGGGGGGACACCTGGTGGGAACGCCTGCCCGACGCCTGGAAGGCGCGGGTGCGCCCTGTTTGGTTCCGGACGCTCTCCGGCGGTGGGGGGATCTTGTGGACGGTTCGTCCCGACCGGGTGGTCATAGCCCAGGGCGACCAAGCATATCATTCCACTGACGTGCTTGTCGGTTGGCAATCGGCTCCTCTTTCCAGCGACGGACAGTTTCGCGCCATTGTCCACCCGCACCTGCTGCGCCAGTCCCTTGCGAAAGGAGGACAACCATGTTCGCCCGATTCCGCTTGAGCCTCCGGCTGTGGTGGCTCCGTCTGCTGCTCCGGTTCGGTTTGCGATCCGACGAGGTGTACTACATCGGGGGACACGATGTCCTGCCGCCTCCGCTGACAAGGGAGGAAGAGGAGGCCCTGCTGCAGCGCCTGCCGAGCGGCGATCCCGCCGTGCGGTCTATGCTCATCGAGCGCAACCTGCGCCTGGTGGTGTACATCGCCCGCAAGTTTGAAAACACGGGCATCCATATCGAGGACCTGATCAGCATCGGCACGATCGGCCTGATCAAAGCGGTCAACACCTTTGATCCGGAGAAGCGGATCAAATTGGCGACCTACGCGTCGCGGTGCATTGAGAACGAGATCCTGATGTTCCTCCGCCGCAACAACAAGGTGCGCTACGAGGTGTCCATCGACGAGCCCCTCAACGTCGACTGGGACGGCAACGAACTCCTCCTGTCCGATGTACTTGGCACCGACAGCGACGCCATCTACCGCAACGTTGAGGAAAAGGTGGACCGCACCCTGCTCAAACAGGCCCTCGAGAAGCTCAGCGAGCGGGAGCGGCTGATCATGGAACTGCGGTTCGGGCTGCGCGGCGGCGAAGAGATGACGCAAAAGGATGTCGCCGACCTGCTCGGAATTTCGCAGTCGTACATCTCGCGCCTGGAAAAGCGCATCCTGAAGCGGCTGCGCAAGGAGTTCAACAAGATGATGTGAGGACGCATAGTTTCCCTCCCCGCGGGGATACTGTCCAGTAACGCTCCGCTTTGGGAGGGAAACGCGCGTTGAGTCGAAACAAGGTGGAAATCTGCGGTGTGGAAACCTCGACGTTGCCGGTCCTGACGAACGAGGAGATGCGCAAGCTGTTTCGCGAGCTGCAAAGCGGAGACGAGTCGGCGCGGGAAAAGCTGATCAACGGCAACCTGCGGCTGGTTCTCAGTGTGATCCAACGGTTCAACAACCGCGGCGAATGTGTGGACGACCTGTTTCAGGTCGGGTGCATCGGGTTGATGAAAGCGATTGACAACTTCGACCTTTCCCAAAACGTCAAGTTTTCCACCTACGCCGTGCCGATGATTGTCGGTGAGATCCGCCGCTACCTCCGCGACAACACCCCGATCCGGGTCTCACGCTCGCTGCGCGACATTGCCTACAAGGCGCTGCAGGTGCGCGACCAGCTGACGAACAAGCACTCCCGCGAACCGTCGATCCAGGAAATTGCTGATGTGCTGGGTGTGTCGCCGGAGGAAGTGCTCTATGCCCTGGACGCCATTCAGGATCCCGTTTCCCTCTTCGAACCCATCTACCAGGATGGGGGCGATCCCATCTACGTGATGGACCAGATCCGCGACGAACGGCACAGGGAAGTCCACTGGGTCGAGGAGATCGCCCTCCACGAAGCGATGAGCCGACTGAGCAAACGGGAACAGCTGATCGTGTCGATGCGCTTTTTCGAAGGCAAGACCCAGATGGAGGTGGCCGAAGAGATCGGCATCTCCCAGGCCCAGGTGTCACGCCTGGAGAAAGCGGCCATCGCCCAAATGCAAAAATACGTGAACTGATAATGCCTCCTACCGCACCGCCTCCGGGTGCGGATTTTGTTTTTTGCAGGAGTGCACGCGTGATTTCCGCGATCAATTCCGGCGCCTCCGCCACATATACTGAAGGGACAGCGTGGGAGAAGGGGGGCCTACCGTGCTCAAGGCGTCGGAATTTCAGACCAAGGACGTGGTCAACGTCAGCGACGGCCGGCGCCTCGGCCAGGTCCACGATCTAGAGCTGGATGTGGTCAGCGGGCGGGTGCAGGCGATTATCGTACCGAGCGGGGGCAGGCGATTTGGCCTCTGGGGGGGAGGTGGTAACGAGTACGTCATCCCCTGGCGAAACATTGTGAAGATCGGCAAGGACGTCATCTTGGTGCGCCTGGACAGCGGGTATGAGGAGAAACCGATTCGCCGTTCCCCCGAGGAAGAGGGGTAGCGGCCATGTCCCCCGCCCCGGAGGATCCGCGACGCGGGGGTGTCGGCGTGCGTGCAACCGCTTCCCGCGCCGTGCCATGCGGGTGTGGTAAAATGAAGGGGGGTGGCGGGACCATGGAACCCTTTGTGTGGCAGGAAAACGGACTCTTTCGCCTTGCAGCATGGGAACAGGCCTATCCCGTTGTGGCCGGCATGACGTCGCGCGTGGATCCGGACGGCGGGCCGGAACCCTTCAACCTCGCCCTGCACGTAGACGACGACCCGCAACGCGTGGTGGCCCGGCGGGAGGCCCTGTGCCGGGTGCTCGGCTTGCCGCCGGAGGCGTTTACCTGTGCCGAGCAGGTGCACGGCAATCGCATCGTCCGCGTCACGGCGCAGGATCGGGGGCGCGGACGCCTGGCACGCGAGACGGCGTTCCCCGCCACCGACGGAATGCACACCGACGTCCCGAATGTCCTGCTGGCCGCGTTTTTTGCGGACTGCGTGCCGCTTTTCTTCCTGGATCCGGTCCGGCGGGTGATTGGTATTGCCCATGCCGGATGGCGCGGCACGGTGCTGGACGTGGCCGGGGAAATGGTGCGCAGCCTGGCCGTCCACTACGGCACGCGGCCCCGGGATCTCCGCGTGGCCATCGGACCGTCGATCGGTCCGTGTTGCTACGAAGTGGACGAGCGGGTGGCCGCTGCGCTGCGGACAACCTTTGGCGACGATGTCCCCGCCGGGGTGCTCACCGCCAAAGGCGGGGGCCGTTACTGGCTCGATTTGCGCCGGGCGAACCAAAAGTTGTGCGAACGAGCAGGAATTTTGCCGGAAAACATCGAAGTCACGTCTGTGTGCACGTCGTGTGCGACAGGCCGCTTCTTTTCCCATCGTGCGGAAAAGGGGCGCGCCGGGCGCATGGCCGCGTTTGTGGCATGGACCGGATAACCGCCTCTGAACGGTTCACGGAAGAGATTCCATCGCGCGAAATCCCGTGCGAGGTGAACGGTGTGACCCTAGCCGAACGGCTTGCGGCCGTCAAGCGCCGCATCCAGGAGGCATGCCGGCGCAGCGGTCGCCGCGAGGACGAGGTTACCCTGGTGGCCGTCACGAAATACGTCGACGCCGAAACGGTGCGCGCGCTGCTCGATGCCGGGGTGACCGATGTCGGCGAAAACCGCGTTCAGGACGCGGTGCCGAAATGGGAAGCCCTCGGCGGGCGCGGCGTGTGGCACTTTATTGGCCGCCTGCAGACGAACAAGGTCAAGGACGTCGTTGGACGTTTCGCCTATATCCACTCCCTCGACCGCATGACGCTTGCGGAAGAATTGGAGAAACGGGCGCGGCAAAAGGATACCGTCGTGCGCTGCTTTTTGCAGGTGAACGTGTCGGGTGAGGCCACCAAGGCCGGCGTTCACCCCGACGAGCTGGTCGAGTTTGCCCGCGAGGTGGCCAAGCTGTCGCGCCTGCGCGTGGTCGGCCTGATGACGATGGCGCCGATCGTTGACGATCCGGAAGAGGCCCGTCCGGTGTTCCGTGCGCTGCGCGAGTTGCGGGACGCTCTGCGCGACCAGGGCATCCCGGGCGTCGATCCGGTGCACCTGTCGATGGGCATGTCCGGCGATTTTGAGGTGGCGGTGGAAGAAGGGGCTACCTTTGTACGTATCGGCTCGCTTTTGTACAAGCCGGATCCGGGGACGCCCGCGGGCGAACCGGGGCAGAAGGAGGAGGGGTGACGAACGATGGGTATGATGAACCGGTTGATGGGGTTTTTTGGGCTGCAGGACGAGGTGACCGAGGAACGCGTCCTGATCACCCAGGAGGAAGCAGAGGAAGAGGAAACGCCCGCCGTGGTGTCGCGGCCGGTTCGGGGCCGGGGGAATGTGGTAAACCTGCACGCCGTGCGCTCGGCCGGCGCGCAGGTGATCCTTTGCGAGCCGCGTTCCTATGAGGAAACCCAGGAGATTGCCGATCATCTGCGCAACCGCCGCACGGTGGTGGTCAACCTGCACCGGGTGACGCCGGAGATGGCCAAGCGGATCATCGATTTCCTCAGCGGAACGGTATACGCGATTGACGGGCTGATCCAGAAGGTCGGGCCGCAGATCTTCCTGTGCGCCCCGGACAATGTGGAGGTGCACGGGACGATCACCCTCCCCGACACGCACAAGATGGAACGATAACCGACGCATGCTGTGAGGTGGCTTATGGCTGACGTCATTCGCCAGATCGTCGACATCGCCTTTGAGGTGTACATGTTCCTCATTTTTGCCTATGTGCTGATGTCGTGGCTGCCGCAGCTCCGGGAGACACCCCTCGGCGAGCTGCTGGGCCGGTTGGTAGAACCGTACCTCCGCCCCTTCCGGCAGATGATCCCGCCGATCGGCCTGTTTGACCTGTCGCCGATTGTGGCCGTCTTTGCCCTGTACTTTGCGCGCATCGGCGTGCATACCGTGCTCAACCTGCTGCTGGGCGGTGCGGTATGAGCGACCGGCTTTCCCATTTTCGCCCCGAAGAACGCCCCTTCGCCGAGCGGTGCTTGGAATGGGCAGAGACGGTCGCCGCGCGGCGCACGCCCAAGCTGACGCCGTTTCTCGACCCCCGCGAAAAGTGGATCCTGCGGACCCTCATCGGCGGACGGACTCCGGTGTCCGTCTCGTTTTTTGGCGGGTACGACGGAGCGGAGCGCGAACGGGCCTTGATCCATCCCGATTTCTGGTGGCCGGAGCCGAGCGACTTTCGCGTCGCCGCCCTCGCGGTAGAAGCCGATCGGCGGTTTGTCCGCCTGACGCATCGCGACGTGTTGGGATCGCTCGTGTCCCTTGGCCTCAAGCGCGACGTGTTCGGCGACATCCTCCTCACCGAGGCCACCTGCCACGTGCTGGTGGCGGAAGACGTTGCCCCCTACGTGACCCAGCACCTGACGCGGATTCACCAGACGCGCGTCCGCGTGGAACCGATCCCCCTCGAGGCCCTGCGCGTCCCCGAGCCCGAAACGGAGGAGAAGACCCATACCGTCGCCTCGCTGCGCCTGGATGCCCTCGTCGCCGCCGTGTGGCGCCTTTCCCGGGGCAAGGCCGTCGAACGCATCCGTGCCGGCGACGTGAAGGTGAACTGGCGCATCGCCGACGACCCCGACGAGACGTTGGGCGAGGGGGATGTCGTGTCGGTGCGCGGGTTCGGCCGTTTTCGCGTCGCCGAGGTAGGCGGCCCGACGCGAAAAGGCCGCCTCGTGGTGCGGATTTCCAAGTATTGCTAAACCGGCAGGACAGCAGGAGTTTTTCAAAACCTGTCGAATACTCTCCGTCGAACGTTCGCGATGGAGGTGTCGAGCGTTGCCCCTAACGCCGCTGGACATTCACAACAAGGAATTCAGTCGCGTCTTCCGCGGGTACGACTGCGACGAAGTGGACGAGTTCCTCGACCAGGTGATCAAGGATTACGAGGCCCTGATCCGCGAGAACAAGGAACTCGAAGCCAGGGTGCGTGAGTTGGAGGAGAAGCT
The DNA here is from genome assembly GCA_017577925.1 of Bacillota bacterium. GTDB lineage: Bacteria > Bacillota > Bacilli > Calditerricolales > Calditerricolaceae > Calditerricola. The sequence goes on along the minus strand of PKQU01000051.1, from coordinate 320 downwards.
CGCGCATTTCACGAACATCGAGGAGAGCCTGGGCAAGTCCCTCCTGGTGGCCCAGGAGACGGCCGAGGAAGTGAAGATGAACGCGCGTAAGGAAGCGGAGCTCATCGTCAAGGAAGCGGAGAAGAACGCCGACCGGATCATCAGCGAGGCCCTGGCCAAATCGCGGCAGATCGCCATGGAGATCGAGGAGCTGAAAAAGCGTGCCGCGGTGTACCGGACGCGCTTCCGCAACCTCCTGCAGGCGCAGCTCGACCTGCTCGAAAGCGACGAGTGGGATCAGCTCATTTTGAACGAAGACGCCTCGTGACGCGCCCAAATCC
>PKQU01000050.1 GCA_017577925.1 Bacillota bacterium | reverse complement strand
GGGCAGGAGGTGTTCCACCTGCATTACCACCTGATGGGGTGGAAGGGAACGAACGGATGAGCCACATGCGCGGCGGGCTCCCCCCTGGCGTTGCGCTGGGCGCGCGCCATCGAGACGCGGGTCGTCGTTGACCGCCCTCCCGCCGTGTACTATAATGAGACAGACAGACTTCAGGACGGAAGGTACTGGGTCTGTGAGGGTTTGAGCGGAGGGAGGGAAGAGGGTGCCTGCGATTCGCGTCCGCAAGAACGAGTCTCTGGACAGCGCGCTGCGCCGCTTTAAGAAGACGCTGGCTCGCGACGGCATTTTGGCCGAGGTCAAAAAACGCGCGCACTATGAAAAGCCCAGCGTTCGTCGCAAGAAGAAGGCCCAGGCGGCTGCACGCAAGCGGGGGAAGTAAGGTTGGAGGGGAAAGCATGAGCCTGATCGAGCGGTTGACCGAGGATATGAAGCTTGCCATGAAAGCAAAGGACCAGGTTCGGCTTTCGGTCATTCGCATGGTACGGGCCGCGATCAAGAACGCGGAGATCGAGAAAGGTCGTCCCCTTACCGATGACGATGTGATCACCGTTCTGCATCGCGAGCTGAAACAACGGCGCGATTCCCTCCACGAGTTTGAGAAAGCCGGCCGGCAAGACCTTGTGGACAAGGTCAAGGCCGAAATCGAGGTGTTGACCCAGTACCTGCCTGCGCAGCTGTCGGACGAGGAGCTGCTGGAGCTGATCCGCAATGCGGTGCAGGAGGTCGGCGCCACGTCCAAGAAGGACCTGGGGAACGTGATGCGCGTCCTGATGCCGAAGGTGAAAGGACGTGCCGACGGAAAGCGGGTCAACGCCCTGGTGCAGCAAGTGCTTGGTGACTAACGCGCATACGCCCATCCCGGCTCGACCGGGATGGGCGTTTTCATTGGATGCCATAACCGGTCCGCACCGCGCATATTCCTGTGAGAGAAAAGGGGGCGGGGCACATGGCCAGGTGGACCCGTCGGCTGCGTCGCTGGGCGGTGCAGGCACTCGACCTCCCGGATGACGCCCTCCTCGATGTACCCCGAGTCACGATGATCGGCTCCTTCCACGTGTATATCGAAAACCACCGCGGCATCCTGCGGTTTGACGAGCAGGAGGTGCGCCTCCTTCTCACCAGCGGACAACTGGTGATTCGCGGAAAGAACCTGGTGCTGCGGGCCATTTTCCCGGAAGAGCTGTTTGTCGAGGGGCAAATCGATTCCATCACGTTTTTGAACTAGAGGGGGCGGAAGACGGTGCGCGACCGGTGGCTGAAATGGTGGTGGGGATACGTGGTGCTGGCGGTGCGCGGGCGGCACCTGGAGCGGTTCTTGAACCAGATTGTGCGCCAGGGCGTGCAGGTATGGGATGTGCGTGTCGTCGGCAAGCAGGAGGCGTACCTGACCGTTCGGGCAGGAGATCTGCGGCGACTGCGAAACGCGCGGCGGATGTTGGGGATGCGGACACGCATCATGGTCAAGCAGGGCTGGCCCTTTTGGCGGCTACGTCTTTTGCGGCGCAAGGGATTGATTGCCGGTCTGCTTTTTTTTGCCGTCTTGTTGTACGGGCTCTCGCAGGTGGTGTGGCACGTGGAGGTGGTCGGCAACGAGCGCCTGCGCGACGAGGAAGTCCGGCGCGTCGCCGAGGAGCTGGGCATCAAGCGGGGGCAGTGGCGTGCGCGCCTGGCCGCACTGGACGAGCTGCAGCGGCAGCTCCTTTCCCGCTTGCCTGACGTGGCGTGGGTGGGCATCGAGCTGAAGGGGACGCGCGTGCGCATTACCGTTGTCGAGCAGGTGAAGCCCGAAACGCCCCCTGCGCAGGGGTCGAGCCATCTGGTGGCCGCCAAGCGCGGAATGGTGCACCGGCTGATTGTGGAACGCGGTCGCCCGCTGGTGCGTCCCAATGAATGGGTCGTCCCGGGGCAGGTGCTGGTGTCCGGGGTGGTGGGCGAAGGCTCACAGGCGCAGATCGTCGGCGCCGAGGGGAAGGTGGAGGCGGAGGTGTGGTACGAGAGCGAGGTGGCCGTTCCCCTGGTGCAGAAACGCGAGGTGCTCACCGGGCGGCGGTTTGTCCGGACCTACGCCCTCCTCGGCACTTATCGCATCCGCCTGCGCGGGTACGAGGCGGTCCCTTTTGCTCGCTATCGCGTCGTCGAGGAACGTGAGGAGGGCGAGCTGTTCGGTCGGCGTCTTCCGCTCGGATGGAAAAAAGATATCTATATGGAAACGGAGCTGCAGCAGCTGCGCGTTGCGCCAGATGAAGCGGCCGCCATCGGGAAGCATCTGGCCCGGGCCGACGTCCGGCGCCGCATCGGGGAAGATGGCCGAATCCTGCGGGAAAAGATTTTGCACAGCGAAGTGCGGAATGATACATTGTATATGAAACTGCACGTGGTAACACTTGAGAACATCGCCAGGGCGCAACCCATCATGGAGCAAGGAGACTGAGGACCGTTGCAACCTGTCACGTACAAAATCCTCTTGCGCGATCCCGAAGAAGGCTTGATGCTCTTCGGACCGCATGACGCGTTTCTCAAGCGGATCGAAGCGGCGACGCGGGCCAAGATCGTCTCCCGCAACAACGAGGTCACCATCACCGGCGATCCCGAAGAAGCCCAGCGCGTCGAACAGCTCTTTCGCGTCCTCCTGCGCTTGATCCGCAAAGGCTTTTCGCTGAGCGAAGGCGATATCCAATACGCCATCGAGCTGGCGCGGCGGGGGCTGGTGGACGAGCTGGTGGACCTCTTTCACGAGGAAATCGGGGTGACGTTCAAGGGCAAGCCGATCCGCGTGAAAACCCTGGGCCAACGCCACTATGTGGCGGCGATGCGCAAGCGGGACATCGTGTTTGCCATCGGCCCGGCGGGGACGGGGAAAACGTTTTTGGCCGTCGTGATGGCCGTCAACGCCCTGAAAGGCGGCGAAGTGAAGCGGATCGTCCTCACCCGACCGGCCGTTGAGGCGGGGGAGAACCTGGGCTTTTTACCGGGTGACCTTCAGGAAAAGGTCAACCCGTATCTGCGGCCCATTTACGATGCCCTGCATACGATCATGGGGCCCGATGCGGTGGCCAAATTTATCGAACGCGGGCTGATTGAGATTGCCCCCCTCGCCTACATGCGCGGGCGAACCCTGGACGACTCCTTTATCATTCTTGACGAAGCGCAAAACACCACAACCGAACAGATGAAGATGTTCTTGACGCGCCTGGGATTTGGCTCGAAGATGGTCATCACCGGCGACGTGACGCAGATCGACCTGCCGCCGGGCAAGGTGTCGGGCCTGCGCGACGCGGAGCGCGTTCTGCGTGGCATTCCGGAAATCGCGTTCATCTATCTCTCGCAAGCTGACGTGGTTCGGCACACCCTGGTCCAGAAGATCATCGAGGCATACGAGGAGCAGCGGGAAACGGTTGGAGCGACCGCGCGATAGGGAGGGGACAACATGCCGCGAAGCGGACGGTCGGACGCGCGTGCGGTGCTGCGGGCCTGGAACGCGAGCACGGTGGTGCGCATAGGGCTCCTGCTGGCGCTGTGGGGGCTTCTCTTCACCCTGGCTCTTCCCCACGCGCGCCCGACCGCCTATGAGCTGAAGGTGGGCGAGCCGTCGCCGGTGACGCTTGTTGCCCCCTACACCGTGGAGGATCCCGAGGAAACGCAGCGCGCGCGCCAGCGGGCCGAAGCCGGCGTGGAGCCGGTCTTTCGCCGCGACGACCGCATTACCGCCAACCAGATCGAGGTACTGGAACGCGTCTTTGCGGAGGCAAAGGCCCTCGCCTCATCCAACCTCCCCGCGTCCGGGCGGATTGAGCGGCTGAAGGCCGCCGTTCCCTATGAGTTGGCGGATGAGGTGTACACGGCGATGGCTCGCCTGTCGCCGCAGACGGTGGAGGTGGCCCGCGCCATCACGGTGAACACCGTGGAGCAGATCCTGCTGGAAGGCGTTACCGACCAGGCTACCGGCGTCAAAGCGGCGCGGGAAAAAGTGGACGAACAGCTTGTGCGCAGCGATCTGGGGCGCAGTGTACGAACCGTCGTCCGGGCCTTGGTGCTGGCGTCGGTGGTCCCCAATGTCTTTTACGATGAGGCGGAGACGGAAAAACGCCGGGCACTCGCCCGCTCCCTCGTCAAACCGGTAACGATTGAGCAGGGGACGGTGCTGGTGGAAAAGGGCGCCTTGGTGACGCCCGAGGGGTACCGCAAGGCCAAGCTGCTGGGGTTGGTGGAGACGACGCCGTCACCATGGCCCATGCTGGGCTTGGCCGGGCTGGCGGCGATGCTGGTGGCCATTCTGTGGGCCACACTGGCGTCGACCGGCAAACCGTCACGGCGGGACAACCGCACCTTGCTGATGCTGGTGCTGATCGCCGCGGTGCAGATGATTGCCCTGAAGGCCGTCGCGCTGTGGGGGTTGCGGACCTATCCGTATCACGGGTTTGTTGCGCCCGCCGCGCTGGGCGCCTCCCTGATCGCTGCCCTGGTGGGCAAGCGGGTGGCCCTTGCCGGAGCCATGCTGTTTGCCACGCTGGCCGCACTCTTGTACAACGAGAGTTTCGAATTGCCCCTTGACTTTCGCTACGCGCTGGTGGCGCTGGCCGGCAGCGTGGCCGGGGTGTACAGCATTGGGCGGATAACCCAGCGCCATCACTTTCTCCTGACGGGCTTCACCGTATCCGGTGTCGCTTCTGCCGCAGCGGCCGTCGTTGTGCTGCTTACTGCGCGGCACGGCGCGGCGTTCCCGTGGCCTGAGCTGTTGATGGCGATGGGCTTTGCCTTTGCCGGCGGCTGGCTGTCCACGGTGCTGACGGTAGGGCTGCTCCCGTTTTTCGAGAACGCCTTCGGGGTTCTTTCGTCCGTTCGCCTGGTCATGCTGTCCAATCCGAACCATCCCCTGCTGCGCAAGCTGCTCATCGAAACGCCGGGCACGTATCACCACAGCATGGTGGTGGCCAACCTGGCCGAAGCGGCGGCCGAGGCCATCGGCGCCAACGGCTTGCTTGCGCGTGTCGGGGCGTACTATCACGACATCGGCAAGACCAAGCGCCCCCAGTACTTCATCGAAAACCAGTACGGGGCGGAGAATCCCCACGACCGGCTGTCACCGTATCTGAGCAAGCGAATCATCCTCGCCCATCCATACGACGGCGCGGCGATGCTCAAGGCCCACAAGATTCCCAAGCCGATTCGCGACATCGCCGAGCAGCATCACGGGACGACGCTGCTCAAGTACTTTTATCACAAGGCGAAACAGCAACACCCGGACAGCGAGGTGCGGGAAGAGGATTTTCGCTACCCGGGACCCAAGGCGCAGACGAAAGAAGCGGCCATTGTCGGCATCTGCGACTGCGTCGAGGCCGCGGTACGGTCCATGAAACGGCCGACGCCGAGTCAGCTCGATCACCTGGTGCGGCGCATCGTCAAAGAACGCCTTGACGACGGCCAGTTCCACGAGTGCGATTTGACCCTCCGAGAGCTGGAAGTCATTTCGCGTACGATCGTCGAGGCCTTGATCGGCATGTTTCACTCGCGCATCGAATACCCCGCGGACGTCCGGCGCGACGAATCGTCCGCCGCCGCGCGGTGATCGGTTAGGTTTGGAATGAGGGGAGATGCATCATGGCCATCGGGGTGGACATTATCACCGAGTACGACGGGACGCCGCTTCGCGGTGATCACTTGCGCTTGCTCGAGGCGGTGCTGCAGGCCGCGGCAGAGGCGGAGGGCGTGTCCGACGCGGAAGTGTGCGTCACGTTGACCGATGACAACCGGATCCACGAACTGAACCGCACGTGGCGCGGCATTGACCGGCCCACGGACGTGCTCTCCTTCCCCTTGCGCGAGCCGGGTGAGGGAGAAACGGCGGTACACGAGGCGCCGGAAGGTCCCGAGCCCCTCGGGGACATCGTCATCTCCGTGCCGCGTGCTGCCGAACAGGCCGCACAGTATGGCCACTCCTTCGAACGGGAGCTGGCCTTTCTCGCTGTTCATGGCTTTTTGCATTTGCTGGGCTACGACCACCAGACGCCGGACGAGGAGCGGGAGATGTTTGCCCGCCAGGAAGCGATACTGGAGCAGTTCGGCCTTCGGCGCTAAAGGGGGGATTCCGCGTGCCCCGGTGGCCCTCCTTTGCCGCCTTCCGCTGGGCATGGGCAGGCATATGCGCTGCGGTTCGCGCCGAGCGAAACATGGGCATTCACCTTGTCATCGCCAGTATTGCCCTCGCCCCCTTTGTGTTTGTGCCCTGGCCGGAAGCCGCGTTTTGGCGTGTGGTAACGGCAGTCGCACTGGTGCTGGCCTTCGAATTGGCCAACACGGCTGTTGAACGTGCGGTCGATTTGGCCACAACCCGCCGCCATCCTCTCGCCAAAGCGGCCAAAGACGCCGCGGCGGGCGCAGTGCTGGTCGTGGCCGGATATGCCGCGGTGTGCGGCTTCCTGATCTTTGGCCCGCCGGTGTGGCAGTGGATGACCCAAGGCGTGTGGCCGTATCGCGATGGGCATGTCCTGGTCGCCGCTTGCGCCGCCATGGCCCTGGCGGCACTGTGGTCGGCGCTCGCTGTCGTCGATGGCCGGATCTTGTGGGGGGCGGGCCTGGTGGCCGTCCTGGGCGGGCCGTGGGTCGCGGCGGGCCTGCTTGTGCTCGTTGGGTTCTGGACGTGGCAACGGAAGGGGTTGCGTGCGCTTGTGCCCGTAATGTTCGGCGGCGCGTTGGGCATCCTGTTAGGGATTGGCGTTGGCGCCCGCCTGTAGTGTTGGGATTATGGGGCAACGGAATCGAACGGGGTGACGAACGCATGGATGACCGCACGTTGGTTGAACATGCCCGTCGTGCGCGCGACCGCGCCTATGTGCCGTACTCCCGCTTCCCGGTTGGCGCAGCGCTCCTTTCGCGCGACGGGCGGGTGTTCACGGGGTGCAACATTGAAAACGCGGCATACGGGCTGTGCAATTGCGCCGAGCGGACGGCGCTGTTCAAGGCCGTGTCGGAGGGGGTGCGCGACTTTGTGAAGCTCGCCGTCATCGCCGACACCCCAAGACCGGTGCCGCCCTGCGGGGCATGCCGCCAGGTGCTGGCCGAGTTGTGTCCGCCGGACATGCCGGTCATTCTGGCCAACCTACAAGGAGACCAGGAGGTCAAGACGGTGGCTGAGCTGTTGCCCGGCGCCTTTGGAAGGGGGGATCTCCATGGAAACGAAAAGCGGGCATAAGTCGGGGTTTGTGGCCATCATTGGCCGACCGAACGTGGGCAAGTCCACCCTCTTGAACATGGCCATTGGCCACAAGATTGCCATCATGTCGGACAAGCCGCAGACGACGCGCAACCGGATCCAGGGTGTGCTGACGGAGGCGCGCGGCCAGATCATTTTTCTCGACACGCCGGGGATCCACAAGCCCAAGCACAAGCTGGGCGATTACATGGTGCGGGTGGCCGAAAACGCGTTGAAGGAAGTGGACCTCATCCTGTTCCTCGCGGACGTGACGGAGGAGCCCCTAGGGCCGGGGGACCGCTATATCCTCGAGCGCCTCGGGGAAGTCAAGACGCCGGTCTTTCTCGTCATCAACAAGATCGACCAGGTTTCCCCCGACAGGGTGTTGGCGTTCGCCGACGCGTACCGCCGTGCGTTTTCCTTTGCCGAGGTGGTCCCGATCTCTGCCCTGAACGGCACGAATGTGGAGACGCTTCTGGAGACCATCTTTGCCTATTTGCCGGAGGGACCCCAGTACTATCCGTCTGAGCAGGTCACCGATCACCCGGAACGGTTCATCGTGGCCGAACTGATTCGCGAGAAGGTGCTGCTCCTGACGCGCGAGGAAGTGCCCCATTCCGTTGCCGTGGTCGTCGAGGAAATGACGCGGCGGGAGGGGAAGGACGTTGTCTACATCCACGCCGTCATCTACACGGAGCGCGACTCGCAAAAGGCGATCCTGATCGGCAAGCAGGGCTCCATGCTGAAAGAGATTGGCCGGTTGGCGCGCGAGGATATCGAGCGCCTGCTGGGGAGCAAAGTTTTCTTGGAATTGTGGGTGAAAGTGAAAAAGGATTGGCGGAACCAGGAATTTTACCTGAAAAACTTTGGTTTCACCGAAGAGTGAGGACAGCGTTTGCCAGTATAGCGGGCACTCGGGCGGCTATCCTACAAATACAGGGACCAATCCGTCACGAAAGGGTGATTGGCGGTGCGCGACTTCTCGTGGGACGTGTTCGCCGCAACGGGGAACATCGAGGCCTACCTGCTTTACCGGGAACTGAGCAAGCGCCACGAGCAGCAGGAGGAACGTGACGTGACGGAGGTTGTTGCGACGTAGGAAGCCGCTCGCGAATCGAGGCGAGAGCGGGCATGCTCATACGGTTGGAAGGCGTAGTGCTGCGAACAAGGGATTACGGAGAAGGGCATAAAATCATTACCCTGTTCACGCGCGAGCAAGGGAAGCTTGGGGCCGTCGCCCGCGGCGCGAAAAAACCGCGCAGCCGACTGGCTGCCGTTACGCAGCCGCTTACGCACGGCCTTTACCTGTGCCATGCGGGAGGCGAGCTGGCCACCCTGAGCCAGGGCGAGGTCCTGCACGCCTTTTCCCGCATCCGCGACGACTTGATCCGGACGGCATATGCGGCCTATATGTTGGAGGTGACGGATCGGCTGCTTGCCGAGCGCGAAGCGCACCCGCGTCTGTTTGATCAGCTTGTGGGGATCCTGCAGCAGCTCGAGGCAGGCAAGGATCCCGAAATCCTCACCCGCATCTATGAGCTGCATGCCCTCGCTGCGTCCGGCTTCCGGCCGCACCTCGATGCCTGTGTCGCCTGTGGCCGGCTAGAAGCGGCGGCGTTCAGCGTGCGCGAGGGCGGTTTTCTCTGCTCCGCATGCCAGCAGACCGACCGCGATGCGCTTCCCCTTGCCCCGGCGGCGGTCCGCGTGTTGCGGCGGCTGGCCCGCGTGGACGTCGGGCAAATCGGCACGATCAACGTAAAGCCGGAAACCAAGGCGCAGCTGCGCCGGCTCATGCGGGCGTTTTGGGAGGAACATGTGGGCTTGCGCCTCAAGTCGCGCGACGTGCTGGAACGACTCGAATCGTGGACGGAGGAACGACCGGCCCCTTTGGAGTGAGGCGGAACCGGTCTCGTTTTGTTTAAACAGGGATGGGCTTGACAGCGGGAACGTTCCCCGTTACGATAAAAATCGTAATCGTTACGATATAGCGAGGAGTCGCCACCGATTTGCTGTCGTTGCCGCCCCCCTTGTGTAACCGGGTTCTGCGTGGCCTACTAAATCGAAATTGTTCCTGTTTACAGGAGGCTGGCACCTTCGTATAATCGAAGGGGAGTTGCATCGGAACGGTTCCGTACAAAGCCCCGATAAGGGAGGAGATGTGCCGTGGGACGGGCACTGCGCGGGTTGAAGGGGTGGGCCGCGTGTCTCGTGCTGATGCTGGTTCTGGCCGGTTGCGGGCAAGGCACCGTGCCGTCAACTGAACCGGAAGCTCCGAAGAAGTTGTCCGTGTACACCAGTCTTTATCCGTACCAGTTTTTTGCCGAGCAAATCGGCGGCGGCCGTGTCGAGGTGCACAACCTGGTGCCACCGGGCGCGGAACCGCACGAATTTGAGCCCACGCCAAAGGACGTCGTCAAGCTGGACGAAGCGGACGTCTTTGTGTACAACGGGGCCGGGTTTGAGCGGTGGATCGACCAGGTGCTGAAGGCCATCGACACGTCGGATATGGTCATTGTGAAGGCTACCGAGCACGTCAACCTGCTGTCGAGTCCCGGTGAGGACGGACACAGTGGGAAGCCGCACGGCGCGGCGGGCGAGCGTCCCAACGTGGACGGCGCCGGAGCCCACGGGAACAAAGCGAAAGCCGAGCCGGGACATACGGACGAACGCGGCAATGGGCCGTACGATCCGCACGTGTGGCTGGATCCGGTACGGGCCAAGGATATCGCCCGGGCGATCCGCGACGCGTTTGTCCGGGTCGATCCGGAAGGAAAGGCAACGTATGACGAAAATTATAGAAAGCTGGCGGAAGAGCTGGATCGCCTTCACGCCGAGTACGAAGCGGCGGTGAAACAAGCCCCGCGCAAGGAAATCATCGTGTCACACAGCGCGTTCGGGTATTTGGCCGACCGCTATGGGCTCAAGCAGATCGCCATTTCCGGCTTGTCCCCGTCCGACGAGCCGAGCCAGAAGGAACTGCAAGAAATTCTGGCGCTGGCGAAAGCCCATCATGCGAAATACATCCTCTTCGAAACGCTTGTCAGCAACAAGGTGGCTGAAGTGGTGCGTGGGGAGATTGGCGCCGAGGCCTTGACGCTCAACCCGCTGGAAGGTTTGTCAAAGGAGGATGTGGCCAAGGGCAAGGACTACTTCACCGTGATGCGGGAAAATCTGGCTGTCCTGAAGAAGGCCCTTGGTGTTGAGGCATGAGAACGTCCATCCCGGTTGTCCAGTTGCAGGGTGTAACTTTTTCCTATGGCGACCGTCCGGTACTCGAGGACATCAACCTAACCGTGACGCACGGCGAGTTTCTGGGGATTGTCGGCCCAAACGGCGGCGGCAAGTCTACCTTGATCAAACTGATTCTGGGCCTGCTTAAGCCGAACAGGGGGGAGATCCGCCTGTTCGGCGAGCCGCTTTCCCGGTTCCGCGACTGGTCGAAGATCGGATACGTTTCCCAGAAAGCCAACAGCTTCAACACCGGTTTCCCCGCCACGGTGTTTG
>PKQU01000229.1 GCA_017577925.1 Bacillota bacterium | reverse complement strand
CATTCTTGGCACATCATGGCGCATTCCTCCTCCACCCGTCACTCAGAACCTCCGCCACCACCGCGCGGAGCATCGCCGCGCGCACCTGGTCACGCAAGGGAATGGGCAGCGGGAGCACGTTACGGGAGAAGACCGACTTCAAGAGGCGCAGCTCCCGCTCGTCCAGCCATCCCTTCTCGTACAAATGCTGCAAGATGGCGTCGCTCGTTGACTGCGAGACGCAATCGCCGATCCGTTCGAGTATGGCCCGAAACAGGTCCTGGCTTTCGTTGTTCTGCACCTTGCGGATGCGGATAAATCCGCCGCCGCCGCGTTTCGATTCCACCAGGTAACCCTTTTCGAGGGTAAAGCGCGTGTTGATGACATAGTTGATCTGCGACGGAACGCAGCGAAAGCGGCTCGCCAGTTCACTGCGCTGGATCTCCACCATCCCCAAGGGGCTTTCATTGAGGAGTGCCTTCAAGTACTGTTCGATGATGTCGGATATGCTGCGCACGGTTGTTTCCTCCCACCACCATTTCGCACCGGTGTGGAGAAGGGGATTGACTTTGACTATCTTTGACCTTCTGCTTTCAGTATACCCGCCTCGCTTTCCAAAATCAAGAGGGACACGCCGCTCACAAGAGCGAAACGTCGCGCACGCCGTCAAGATCGCGCAAACGCTCGACGACAAAAAGCGGCGACTGGTCGGGCGGGAACAGGAGCGACAGGGTGATGTCCACGCTCGGCTTGTCGCCCTTCCCGTGCACGTCTTCCACGTCGATGCGGCGGACGACAACGCCGTAGTTGCTCAGCAGGTTGGCGATGCGGGCAAGCTGCCCGGGCTGGTCCACCACGCGAACGACGAGCCGCCGCAGCCGGCGATGGCTGACGTACCAGCTCTCCAGGCGGTTCAGGAGCACCAGGATGAACAGGACCAAGGCCGTGGTCAGCACGGCACCAAAGTAAAACCCGGCCCCGGCGGCCAGCCCAATGCCGGCCACCACCCACAACGAGGCCGCCGTGGTCAGCCCGCGAATGGCAAACCCGTTGACAAGGATCGTGCCCGCGCCCAAAAAGCCTATGCCGCTCACCACCTGGGCGGCCAGGCGGGCGGGGTCGGCTTGGATGTTCCTCCGATGCATCACGTCTTCGAAGCCGTAGATGGAGATGAGCATGATGAGGGCGGAACCGAGGCAAACGAGCATGTGCGTGCGAAAGCCGGCGGGCAAATCGCGCTGTTCCCGCTCCAGGCCGATGAGTCCCCCCAGGACCATGGCCAACAGGAGCCGCACCGTCACGTCGAAATAGGTCGACGACGTCACGGCCGCCCACCACGTGCTCACCGCACCCACGCTCCTTCCGTGGCCCACCGCGTGAGCACGTCCACGATGGCGTCAAACCGCTCGACGACGGCATCGGCACCGTCCAGCTCGCCCGGGGAGCCGTACCCGTACGCGCACCCGACCACCTTCAAGCCGTTGGCGCGCCCGGCCTCCACGTCGGAGCGGCGATCGCCCACCATCACCCCGTGCCGCGCATCGTGTTCGCGCAGCAGGCGTGCGACGAGCTCGGTTTTCGAACGTGCGGCAAATCGCCCCGCACTGTAGTAATCGTCAAAATACGGCGTGAGTCCGAGGTGTGTGCACACCGTGTCCACGTACGCTTCTCCGCCGTTGCTCACGATGAACAGGCGGTACCCGTCCGCACGCAAGCGCTGGAGCGTCTCCCGTACGCCGGGATACAGCTCGCCCTTCCCAGCGGCCAGCGCCTCCTTTTCATAGTGCAGGAGCCAGGCATCGGCTTCTCGCCGCACCGCCTCGTCGGCGCGGGGCAAAAGCGCATCCCAGATTTCCGGTAGCGTCTTGCCGAATACGGCGCACACGTCCGCCTCGCTGAGTTCGGGAACAATCTCACCGTATGCCTCGCGCAAGCGGGCAAAGGTCTGGCGGAAGGCGGAAACAGCGATCGTTTCCGTACGGATCAGCGTCCCGTCCAAATCAAACAGCAGCACCTGCTCCTGAGCCATGCCGGTTTTCTCCCCCTTCCCGTTTACAAAATGTTTGATCTCTGACGGCAGGCATTTTCAGTTTATCATGAACGGTAGGCTGTTATGTGCGAACGGTGTCGACGCCTTTTCCCGCAACGCCCGTCCCGTCGCCCCTTCTCAGGGGAACGGGCAAACCGGGCACCGGAATGAAAAACGTCCTTGGCCCTGCTTTGCTGCAAGACCAAGGACGTTGAACCGTCGTGCCTGGCAACGACCTACTCTCCCAGGGGCTCGCGCCCCAAGTACCATCGGCGCTGGAGGGCTTAACTTCCGTGTTCGGGATGGGAACGGGTGTGTCCCCTCCGCTATCGTCACCAGACACG
>PKQU01000049.1 GCA_017577925.1 Bacillota bacterium | reverse complement strand
TGGCCGCCTCCACCGCGCGGTCGACGTCGTCCTTCGTCGCCAGCGGCACGTGGGCCAGCACCGCTTCCGTGGCCGGGTTGACCACCGGCTGGGTGGCGGGCGCCTGCGCCTCCACCCACCGGCCGCCGATAAAATGCTTCAGCACCGTTTCCTCGGTAACCTTCGCCATGGATTCCCTCCCCTTTCCTCGCGCGGCCTTACGCGCCAATCCCCTTTCCGCTTTGGACCTGCCGGAGGTAGGCGTCGATTTCGCCGGCCGTAGGCATGGCGTCGGAACAGCTGTGGCGGGCGATGACGATGGCGGCGGCCGCGCTGCCGTAGGCCAGGCACCGCTCCAACGGCCAACCGCGGAGCAGGCCGTAGAGCAGCGCCGCCGCGTAGGCGTCACCGGCCCCGAAGGGCTTGACAACGCGGGCGGGAAAGACCGGTCCCACCACTCGCCGGCCGTCGCGCGTGTAGGCCACCGACCCCGCCTTCCCGTGCTTGATGACCACCAGCTGGGCCCGATGCGCAAACAGCCGCCGCGCCGTCGCCTCGTCATCGCCGCGGGACGGCGGGTCAAAGCGCGCCATGCGGTCGAACTCCTCCCGCGTGCCGATGACAACGTCGCACGTTTCCGCCGCCAGCCTGTAGTACACCGCCGTCTCCTCGGGCGACGTCCACGTGTACGGGCGGTAGTCGAGGTCGAAGACGACCACGGCACCGTGGCGCCGGGCGTAGTCCAGGGCCACAAACACGGCCTCACGCGACGGGCTCCGGGCCAGCGCCGTTCCGGAGATGAGCAGCGCTTTGGTGGAAGCGACATAGGCCTCGGACACGTCGTTCGGCGCCAGGTTCAGATCGGCCGCGTTCTCCCGATACATGTAGATGCGCCCCTCCTCGGGGCTGTTCATCTCCGTGAAGGTGAGCCCCGTTACGCTCCCTGGAGCGTCTGTGATCACGCCGGACGTGTCAATCCCGTTCTCCCGCAGGTACCGCACAATGAACCGGCCGAAGGGATCGGCGGCCACCTTGCCAATGAAGCCCGTCCGCAGGCCGAGCCGGGCGGCGCCAACGGCGATGTTGGCCGGCGAGCCACCGAGGTACCGTGTAAAGGTGACGACGTCCTCCAGCGGCCGCCCCGTCTCATTGGCGTTCAGGTCGATGCACAGCCGACCCAGACCGATCACGTCGAACGGCTTGTTCGGGGCAAACGGCAGCCCGCTCACGTCCCCACCTCCCTGGACGCAGGGGGTCTGGCCCCTTCGGAATCGACTTCGGCCACCTTCACCGGCCGCTTTTCGGCGAGGGACCGTTTGGCGGCGTGGGCAATCCGCTCCGCCTGCAGGCTGTCCTCACCGCTGACCGGAGCCGGTTCGTCACGCAATACACAGTTCACAAAGGACTCCACCTCGCAGAGGTAGGCGTCGCGGTAGCGCTCTGCAAAAAACCGGTGCGGCTTGTCACGCTCCACCGCCGCCGCGGTGAGGGCTTGGACGGTGGTGGGGAAGGCGTTGTCGGCCGTGACACATCCGGCCGAGCCGAACACCTCCACCCGCTGGTCATACCCGAAAACGGCCTGCCGGCTGTTGTCGATCACCCCGAGAGCACCATTTTGAAACCGCAGCATCACCACCGCCGTGTCCACGTCGCCGTACTGGGCGAAGACGGGGTCGACCAGAACCCCGCCCGCGGCATACACCTCCTCCACCTCGCTGTCCACCAGAAACCGGGCCAGGTCAAAATCGTGAATGGTCAGGTCAAAAAAGAGCCCCCCCGACAACCGGATGTAGTCGGCCGGCGGTGGCGCGGGGTCGCGCGAGGTGATCTTGACCACATGGGGGTGGCCCACCTTCCCCTCCCGCACCCACTGGCGCACACGTCGAAAGCTGGGGTCAAACCGGCGGTTGAACCCGACCTGCAGCTTGACCCCCGCCGCGCGAACGGCCGCCAGCGCCTCACGGGTCTGCCCGAGGTCGGGACTGACCGGTTTCTCGCAAAAGATGTGCTTCCCGGCCGCCGCCGCCTCCTTGATCAGAGAGACATGGGTGTCGGTTGGCGTGCAGATGAGCACGGCATCGATGGCGTCGTCGGCGAGAATGTCCCGGTAATCTGCGGTGACGCGCGGGATGCCCCATTGCGCGGCCCAGTCCCGCAGGCGGTCGGCGGCCACGTCGGCCACGGCCACAAGGCGGACGCGCGGATGGCGGCACAGGATTTCCGCGTGCATCTTGCCGATGCGCCCCGCTCCGATGATGCCGATGCGCACGTGATCCACAGTCATCGCCTCCCCTTGGCCTTCTGCCCGAAGCCGGCGGCTATTTTGTGATCTGTTTCAAAAATTCAATCTTTTCTGCGGCGTTGTCCCTGGTCAGCAGGTCGACACCCACGGTGATCCGCCTGGGGATCGTCTCGCCCTTCACCACCTTGAGCGCGTATTCCACCCCTTTGTACCCCATCTCAACGGGGCGCTGCGCGACGGTGCCGGCCAGCGACCCGGCGAGGATGGCCTCCAACGCCTCCAGCGTTCCGTCCGTCCCGATGACAGGGAGCTTCCGCCCTTTGGCCTCGATGGCCCGCAGCGCGCCAATAGCCATGTCGTCGTTGGCGCAGAATACGCCTTTGACGTCGGGTGCCGTCTGCAGGATGTTTTCCATCACCGCCATCGCCTTGGCTTTGTCGCTGTCGGCCGGCTGTTCGGCCACCACCACCATGCCCGCCTTCTCCAGCGCCGCTTTGGCCCCCTTAATGCGCGCGTCGGTGGCCGGGTTCCCCAGCGCCCCGGAGATCAGGGCCACCTTGTCCCCCGGTTGGAGCATGGAGGCGAGCAGCTCTCCGCCTTGCCTCCCCGCGGTGGCGTTGTCCGTGCCGATGAACGTCGTCTGGCCCGGCCAGCCGGCATCGGTGTCGATGAGGATCACGGGGATGCCCTTTTCTCGATACCGCTCAAACACGGGGATGGCCGTCGACGGCTGTATCGGGGCCACCACCAACGCATCGGGGTTCCGGCTTAGCGCATCTTCCAGCATGTTGACTTGTTCCATCACCTGCGCCTCCGAAGCCGGTCCGATCACCGTCCCGTTTACGCCCAAGTCGGCAAACGCTTGTTTCGCCCCTGCCTCGACAAACCTCCAGTACTGGCTGCTCACCGTCTTCAATACGACGACGATCTCCGGCTTGTCGCCTGCGCCTTCCTCGGGGCTCCCCGATGCGTCCCCGCCGGCCGGCGCTCCACGGCATCCCGCCAACCCGATCATCGCCAAAGCCAACAACAGGGAAAGCGCCCGTTTCACTGCGCACCACGCTCCTTTCCCCATCTCAGAGTGCAGGCCGCGGACAACGCTGGGCGTTATGCCCCTTTCCGTGAACGCTGTCGCAACACATCCAGATAGACGGCGACAATGATGACCGCACCGATGACCACCGTTTGCAGATCCGCCGCCACATCCAGGAGGTTCAGGCCGTTGCGCAGCACGGCGATGATAAGGGCGCCGATGAGCGTCCCCCATACCGTGCCCACGCCACCGAAAAAGCTGGCCCCGCCGATGATCACCGCGGCGATGGCGTCCAGCTCATACCCCAGCCCGGCCAAGGGATAGGCCGAGTTGACGCGCCCGACAAGGACGAGACCGGCCAGCGCAGCCAACAGTCCGCTCAACGTGTACACGAGAATCAAGACGCGGTCGACAGGGATCCCCGCCAGTCGCGCCGCTTCCCGGTTGCTCCCGATGGCGTAGATGTACCGACCGGTGGCCGTGCGCGTCAGCACAACGTGGAAGAGCCCATACATGGCCACGACCAACAGGAAACTGACGGGCACCGGCCCCGCAAACGCGCGCCCCACGTACTGGACGGCCTCCGGGAACCCGGCAATGGGCGCAGCCCCCGTGACGATCAGGGCGAGCCCCCGCGCAATGTTCATCGTGCCCAGCGTCGAAATGAACGGATGGGGGAGGCGGAGCTTCGTGAGCATGAGGCCATTCAACCAGCCGAGGAAGGTCCCGACCCCCAGACAAACCGCGATACCGACAAACGGATTCCATTGCCACTGCACCACCACGACCCCCATCGTCATGATCGACAGGGCCAAAACCGATCCCACCGACAGATCGATGCCCGCCGTCAGGATCGTCAGGAGCATTCCGAGGGCGAGCAAGCTGTTGACCGACGACTGGCGCGCAATGTTCATCAGATTGTCAAGGGTGAAGAATTTGTCCGATAGGAAGGTCAACACAAGGCACAGGAGCAGCAAACCCAACAACGCACCGAGGCCGTGCCGCACCTCTTCCGACAGGCGTCGGGCGCGCGGAGGCCCATCCGGCGCCACAGCGGCGTTCGTCGGGACTGGACTCATTCCGCCATCCCTCCCGTCGCGGCTTTCATGATCCGCTCTTGTGTGGCCTCCCCCCGTGGCAAATCGGCCACGATTCGTCCCTCGCGCATCACCAAAATGCGGTCGCACATACCTAACAATTCAGGTAATTCAGACGATATCAGGATGACGACCGCCCCGTTTTCCACCAGGGCGTTGATGAGGTGGTACACGTCCACCTTCGCCCCGACATCGATGCCGCGTGTCGGTTCATCAAACAGGAAGATCTTGGCCTGCGTGCACAACCATTTGGCGAGGACAATCTTTTGCTGGTTGCCGCCGCTGAAGTTCCGTGCCCGCAAGCTGCAGTTGAAAGGGCGGACACGGAGCTCCCGCATGTAGCGTTCCGCCGTCTCCCTTATTTTGGCTGGCGAGAGCAACGCCCGACGTTTAAACGCCGGCAGGTTGGCGATGGCCACATTGAACGAAAGGGACTGGTCCAAAAACAGCCCTTCGCGTTTCCGGTCCTCGGTGATGAAGGCCATGCCGGCACGGATGGCATCTGCAGGGGAGCGGATGTGCACTTCTTCTCCAAACACGTAGATCCTGCCGCTCTCCGGAGGATCGACCCCGAAGATCGCGCGCGCCAATTCGGTGCGTCCCGCTCCCACCAACCCCGCGATGCCGAGAACCTCCCCCTGGTAGGCGGCAAACGAGACCGCATGGTTCGCGCCTTTCCGCTTGAGGTTTTCCACGCGCAACCCTTCGGCACCACGGACAAACGGCTTTTTGGGGTATTTTTCCGTGATCTTCCGGCCTACCATCTGTTCAATCAGCGTCTCGGCCGACACGCGCCGGACGTCGTGGGTGGCAATGGTTTGACCGTCGCGCAGAACGGTGACCCGGTCGCCCACGCGCCGGATTTCCTCAAGGCGGTGTGAAATGTACAGGAACGCCACGCCTTTGCTGCGCAACGCGTGCATGGTGGCAAACAGCTGCTCCGCCTCGGCATCGGTAAGGCTGGCTGTGGGCTCATCCATGATGATGAGCTTGGCATCGCGCACCAGGGCTTTGGCGATTTCGACAAGCTGCTGTTGCCCGATTCCCAACCTGGAGACGGGGACGTCCGGATCGATATCCTGCCCCAACAGCCGGAGACATTCCACCGCCCGGCGCCGCATGGTCCGCCGGTCAAGGAACGGGAACCCCTTGACGCGCCGGAGCTCCTGTCCGAGAAACAGGTTTTCCCACACCGACAAATGGGGCACAAGGTTGAGTTCTTGGTAGATCGCGGCGATGCCCAGGCGCATGGCGTCGATGGGCGCCGCGATAGTCACAGCCCGGCCCTTCCACCAAATTTCCCCCTGATCTTTTGGGTACGCTCCTGTGAGGATCTTGATCAACGTAGATTTGCCGGCGCCATTTTCGCCGAGCAACACGTGCACTTCCCCTTCGTTGACCGCAAGATCCACCCCTCGCAACACTGGATTTCCCGCAAAGGCCTTGTGGATGTTCCGCATGCCCAACAGTGGCATCGGAGTCCCTCCCCATGGGCTGCGCGCATTCCACCGTTTCACTGCCGTGGCGGCGCCGTTGACGCGCGGACGATCAGCTCCGGGCGAAGGATGACGCGCTGCTTCACCTCCGCCTCGCCGCCCAGTTCGCGCAGGAGCAAATCGACCACCTGCTTTCCCATCTCCTCGATGGGCTGGGCGACGGTGGTGAGCGGAGGATCGCAAATCGTGGCCAACACCGTGTTGTCAAATCCAACGACGGACAGGTCATCAGGCACGGTCATCCCCTTCTCCTTGGCCGCCTGCAGCACGCCAATGGCGATCAGGTCGTTGCCGGCGAAAATGGCCGTCGGGCGATCGGCTGCATCCAGCACCTTAAGCGCTTTCCGCCGGCCGTCGTCCACGCGGGCGGCGCACGTGTGCACCGCCACATCGGCAAAGGCCACACCGGCCTCCTCCAGCGCTTGCCGGAAGCCGCGCACCCGTTCCTGGCTGCTCATCACCGTCATGGATTCGGTCAGCACGACCATCTTCCGGTGGCCCAGTTCCAACAAGTGTTGCGCGGCGAGGTAGCCCCCCACAAAATCGTCAACCCGGACGCTCGTCACGGGAAGGGACGGCAGATCGCGCGCGATGAGGGTAAAGGGGAGCCCCTCTTCCTTGAGCGCCGCCAGCAGCCGCGGGTCGTCCACCCCCGTGCCGATGATGAGGCCATCGACGCGCTTTTGCCGGAGCACGGCCAGGTAGCGCGCCAGACGGTCGTCGCGGTTGTCCGTGCTGCACAGGATGACCGTAAACCCGAGCGCTTGCCCGCGGTCTTCCACGCTGCGCGCCACCTCGGCAAAAAAGGGATTGGCCACATCGGGAATGAGCAGCCCGAAGGTATACGTCCGCTTGCCGGTCAGCGCCGAGGCGAGCAGGTTCGGTTGATAGCCGAGGCGTTCAATCACCTCGAGTACCCGCCGCTTGGTCGAGGGGCTGATTTTCCCCTTGCCGTTTAAAATTTTCGACACGGTGGCGATGGAGACACCCGCTTCCCGAGCCACGTCATAAATCGTCGGTTTCATCGTCCTCCCTCAATCACCGCTGCCATTCGTGCTCCGGATCGAATTGGATGCGCCACTGGCGAACCGGGCCCGCCATCACGTTCAAATAATAGACGTCGTATCCGGGCGGCGCGGCGACGGGATGGTACCCGCGGGGCACAAGCACCGTCTCGCCGTCGCGGACGGTGAGCGTCGCGTCCAGGACGCCGTCGGCGGTGTAGACGCGCTGGATGGCAAACCCCTGCTGCGGGCGAATCCTGTAGTAGTAGGTCTCTTCCAGCGCGGTTTCGCACGGCGGATCGTGCCGGTCATGCTTGTGGGGGGGCCAGCTCGACCAACGGCCGGCCGGCGTGATCACCTCCACGACAAGGAGACCGTCGGCCGGTGCCGTCTCCGGCAGGATGTGGCGGACGCACCGTTCGGTCACTCCCGCGCCGCGGACCTCCACCGCCACGTCGTCCGGCCCGATGAGGCGCGGCGGATACGTCCCCCGGCCGGGCGCGGTGCAGACGGCCACTTCCACGGCGGTGATCGCCTCGAGGCGCACCGCCGTCTGCGGCGGCACGTACACCGCGTGGGGCGCTCCGTCAAAGGGATTCATCCGCTGCCCCACCTCCGGCCATGCCATTCGGCCGGCGCGCACCGCCCCCCGGCCCGACACGAAGACAAGACATGCCTCGCGGTCGGCCGTGTCGTAGTGGAGAATCTGCCCTTCCGCCAGCCGGTACACGGCAAAGCCGACATGCGTCCAGCCCACCGCCTGCGGCGTCACGTGGAGAACGCAGCCGGTCTCATCCGGCGTGGGGCGGCTTTTCACGATCAGGTCAGGTAAGCGCTTTTCCTTCGCCATGTGCATGGTCACCTCGCGTGTCGCCTCTCGATTCGGCGCGTTCGCCTTCCCCTTGAGCCGGCCGCTGCGCGCGGACCAGCAAGGTGCGCAAATAGGCCATGGCCTTTTCCGCGTAAGTGAAAGGATCGGCCCGCTCCGGATTCTGTTCCGCCTCGACGATCACCCACCCATCGTACCCACGGGCCAAAAGCTCCGCGACGAGGGGGCCAAAGTCAAGCCCCCCGTCGCCCGGCACGGTGAACACGCCCCGCCGCACGGCTTCGAGGAAGGATAGCCCGTCGGCGCGCACGCACTCGAGGACGTCCAGCCGCACGTCCTTGAAGTGGACGTACGCGATGCGGTCGCCGTACCGGCGCAGGAGGTCGAGGGGATCACCGCCGCCGTAGACGGCGTGCCCGGTGTCGAGGAGCAGGCTTACCCGCTCGGGGTCGGTATGCACCAGGAGCCGGCCGATGGCCTCCGGTGTCTCCACCACCGTGTCGGCGTGGTGGTGGTAGACGAGACGCATCCCCCGCGCGCAGCACAGCCGCCCCGCCTCGTGCAGCCCGTCGATCAGGTGCACCCACTCCGCGTCGGAAAGCCGCCGGGCCGCGCGGGGCGCCTGGCGGTAGGCGGCATCCTGAAAGGAACGGGTCACCTCGCATATGATCACATGGCGGCAGCCCATCGTCGCCAGGAAATCAACGTGGGCGGCCAAGGCGGCAAGCTCCTCCGCCCGTCGGCGCGGGTCAATCAGACGAACCCCCTTCCACTGGGAAGCGAGGGCCAGGCCGTACCGCGCCAGCAGCGCCTTGAGCTGAGGTGCATCGCGCGGAAACTTCCGGCTAAATTCGGTGCCCTGAACGCCGAGCCGGGCCATGTCGCGCAGAATGGCCTCGCCCGTATACCCATCGCCCCATTCGGGCAGGTCTTCGTTGGCCCAGTTGATCGGCGAGATGCCCCATTTGAACCGCACCGCTTCCGCCATCCTGCCCCTCCTCACCACCGGCGTGCCTCACCCACCCGGTGCCGCATCGCCTCATGGGCGGCGCGTACGCGCGGATTATCCGATACCTCGGCCACCCCGACACGCCACCACGCCTCGTAGGCGCCGGTGCCCGTCTCCGGCAGCACCGGGATGTGGATCAGCGTCGACACCCTCTCCCCCTTGGCCCGCTCCAAGGCCTCGCGCAGCTCGTCGGCGGTACGCGCCGTGTAGGCCTTGGCCCCCAGGGCGCGGGCGTGCTGGGCGTAATCGATGGACAGGTACGGACCCGTCAGCCGTCCCGTTTCGGGGTCCCGGACGCGGAACTCGTTTCCAAAGCCCCTCGAACCGTGCCCCTTCTGCAGGCCGTGGATGCACTGGTACCCGCCGTTGTCGAAGAGCAGCACGGTGATCTTGATCCCTTCCTGCAGGCTCGTCACCAGTTCGGAATGGAGCATCAGGTAGCTGCCGTCGCCAACGAGAGCATACACCTCGCGATCCGGCTCGGCCATCTTCACGCCGAGGGCGCCGCACACCTCATAGCCCATGCACGAAAAACCGTATTCCATGTGGTACGTCTTCGGCTTTCTGCACCGCCACAGCCGGTGCAAATCGCCCGGAAGCCCCCCGGCGGCAGCGACGATGATCGCCTCGTCGCCGAGGGCAGCGTTGATCACCCCCAGGGCCCGGGTCTGCGTCAGCCCATCCGGATGCTCCCACGCGTACAGGCGGTCCACCTCGGCGTCCCATTGCGCCTTCAACCGTCGGATCTCGCCCTCCGCATAGCCGGAACGGTAGCCGACCGCCCGCAGCGCGTCGGTGAGGCCAGAAAGGGCTTCCTTGGCGTCGGCCACGACCGGCGTGGCGTTCAGCTTCACCGCGTCGAAGGGGCTGACGTTGATGCTGAGCACCTCCACTTCGGGATGTTGGAACAGCCACTTGGACGACGTGGTGAAATCGGTCAGCCGCGTGCCGACGGCGATAATCAGGTCGGCCTCCCGGGCCAGGAGATTGGCCGCGCGCGATCCCGTCACACCGATGCCCCCGACATTGAGCGGATGGTCATGGGGCAGGGCGCTCTTGCCGGCCTGCGTCTCGGCAACCGGAATGTGGAACGCCTCGGCAAAAGCGGCCAGCTCCTTGAGGGCCAGCGAATAGTGCACTCCACCGCCGGCGATGAGAACCGGCCGCTTCTTGCGGCGAATGAGGCTTGCGGCGCGCTCCCGGGTCGCGGCTGTCAGCGGGCGGCGCTCAATGACGTGCACGCGTTTTTCGAAGAAGGAAACGGGGTAGTCGTACGCCTCGGCCTGCACGTCCTGGGGCAGGCACAGGGTCACCGTCCCCGTTTCCGCCGGATCGGTGAGGACGCGCATCGCGTGCAGGGCGGCGACCATCAATTGCTCGGGCCGCTCGATGCGGTCCCAGTACCGGCTGACCGGCTTGAAGGCGTCGTTGGCCGTGACAGTGTAGTCCATCGGATGCTCGAGTTGCTGCAGCACGGGGTCGGGCTGCCGGCAGGCGAACGTGTCACCCGGGAGCAACAGCAGGGGAATGCGGTTGACCGTCGCCGTGGCGGCCGCCGTCACCATGTTGAGCGCTCCGGGGCCGATCGACGTGGTGCAGGCCATGATCTCCAGGCGATTTTTCTGCTTGGCGTAGGCGATGGCTGCGTGGGCCATGCCCTGTTCATTCTTTCCCTGGAAATAGGGCAGCCCGGTCGGGTCGTCCTCAAGGGCCTGGCCGATTCCCGTTACGTTGCCGTGGCCGAAGATGCCAAACACGCCGCGGACAAATTTCCGCTCCTCCCCATCCATCGAAACATATTGATTATTCAAAAACTTTAGCAGCGCCTGGGCCATCGTCAGGCGAACCGTTTTCATCCCGCCACCTCCCCCTGCGCTGGGAGCACCAGTGCAACCCGCGCGATAGGTTAAGCGCTTTCCCTGATTCCAATTATAGGGCGACTTCAGGAACATTGCAAGTATGTTTTGAACTGTCTGATGATTACGTACGGCTCGGGAGACATGCCGCACGCCATTCGGCTTTTTGCGGTCGTCGGCCGGACGGTACATGGAAAATTCTTGCCGTTGCATTCC
>PKQU01000228.1 GCA_017577925.1 Bacillota bacterium | reverse complement strand
GTTCCCACAACCGGAAGCACCAACACGTCAATGCTGGTCAGCTCACCGGGAACCCAACGCCCATTCGTCGTGCCCACCGGCGGGGGGTTGAGGTTGTCATAGCCAAACAGCGTCACCGTTGCGTCCAGTTCCACGCATTTGTGGATGATCTCCAGGTGACGGGCATCTCCTCCGGCAAACGCGATGTGGATTCCCGTCAACATGCGGGCGTTCCCCTTTCAGATCATTGTACTCGAAAATATGGCAATTGAAAACCACAAAGATCGTTCGCAACCGGGATCGCGCCAACTCTGGTGCATTGTATTCCGGTGCGCTTTCAGGGGTGAATCGCCCACAAACCCGAGCACGCTATTCCGCCGATGTGTGCAGGCCTCCGGTTTCCGCCTGGCTGCTGCGCACGATGATGAGGTCCGGGCCCACAGACAACACCGCATCCCAGGGGATGACGACGGCGGCACGCCGCCGGGGAAAGCCGAACAGGGACGGGGCCGCAAGCACAATGGCCTCAATACGTCCGGAAGGGTCGAGGATCAGGTCGGCATCCCCGAGCACGCCAAGACGTTCACCGCGGTCAAAATCGATCAGTTCCTTCTCCTTCAACTCCCGAAAGCGCATGGCCATCCCCCCTCGCGGTTTATGTATATGATGCCGCCCGTCCGCGTTGCCTGGGACCCATCGGCAGGCACAAAAAATGCCCCCTTCCTGGGGGCGATCCTTCACCTTTTACACGCCGGTGTGCCCAAAACCGCCGCTTCCTCGCCCGCTGCCCGGCAGCACCTCCACCTCCACGAGCGCCACGCGGGGGACGGTTTGGAACACCAGCTGGGCAATGCGGTCGCCGCGATGGACGGTAAAGGGGGCTTGTCCGAGGTTGATCAGGATGACACCGATCTCCCCGCGATAGTCGGCGTCGATCGTACCCGGCGAGTTGAGGCAGGTGATGCCGTGCTTGAGGGCCAGGCCGCTGCGGGGGCGCACCTGGGCCTCCAGTCCTTCCGGCATGGCGATGGCAATGCCCGTGGGAATCAACGCACGCTCGCCGGGTTGGAGCGTCACCGGCTCTGTTACGGCGGCCCGCAGGTCAAAGCCGCTGGCGCCGGCGGTCATCATCGCGGGGAGCGGCAAGTCTTCGTTTCCAGGCAGGCGCTTGATCATCACCTTATACAAGGGCATCCCTCCGGTAGGTGGCCGGCGGCGCGTCAAGCGGGCTCACCATCGCCAGCGCGAGGGGGTGCGACAGCACACGTTGGGCGACCCGCCGAACCGTCTCCTGGTTGACCGCTTCAATGCGCGCCAGAATCTCGTCGATGGTATAATGCCGGCCAAGCAACAATTCGTTTTTGCCCAAGCGACTCATCCGGCTGTTGGTGCTCTCCAGGCTCAGCACGAGGCTTCCTTTTAGCTGTTCTTTGCCGTTTTCCAGCTCCGCGTCGGTAATGCCCCGCTCCTTGACATCGCGCAGAATGTTCGTGACGAGGTCGACCACCTGATCCACCTGACGCGGAGCCGTGCCGACATAGATCGTAAACAAGCCGCCGTCACGATAGCCGGAATGATAGGAATAAACGGAATAGGCCAAGCCCCGTTCCTCCCGCACCTCTTGGAACAGGCGTGAGCTCATGCTCCCGCCGAGAACATTGTTGAGCAGGATAAGCGAGTAGATGTCCGGATCGTCCAGGGGGAGCCCCGGCAACGCCAGGCACAGGTGAGCCTGCTCGGTCTCCTTGACGCGCACGGCCATACCGGCCTCAAATGCCGGCGGCGGGGGCGCCTTGCGCTCGCTGTGGCGGGAAAAGGCGCCAAAGTGCTTCTCGATTCGCTTGAGCACCGTATCGTCGATGTTGCCGGCAACGGTGATCACCGTGTTTTCCACGTGATAGTGGTCTTCGATGTACAGGAGCACGTCGTCACGGGTAAACGCGCGCAAATTGTCCTCGCTGCCCAGAATGGGGAACCCCAAGGCATGGCCGGGAAAGGCCGCCGCGGCAATGAGGTCGTGCACGAGTTCGTCGGGCGTGTCCTCGTACATGCGGATTTCCTCGATGATGACGTTCTTCTCTTTCTCCAGCTCCGCGGCGTCAAACAGGGAGTGGAAAAACATGTCCGCCAGCACATCGAGGGCGATTTCCACGTGCTGGTCGAGCACGCGGGCATAGTAGCAGGTATACTCTTTCGACGTGAACGCGTTGACGTTCCCGCCGATGCGATCGAAGGCCTCCGCGATCTGTCGCGCCGTCCTGCGGGTGGTGCCCTTAAACATCATGTGCTCGATAAAGTGCGAGATGCCGTTCGTGGTGCGGGTTTCATATTTTGAACCCGTTCCCACCCATACGCCGATGGATACGGAACGCACGGAAGGGATGGAT